>JAGCVK010000009.1 GCA_017962415.1 Treponema sp.
TAGACTTGAACAATCTCATTGTATCGCTTTGGAGGAAAGTTTTTTTTGCTATAAGCATTTGTCGCACACCCGCATAGCGGGTGGTTTATTATGAAAATATTCCGCTTCGCTCCATATTTTCACGGGCTCTCGAGCCCATAATTAATCAAACAATGCCATAAATGGCATTGTTTGATTGGCGCATTTTTGCTTCGCTAAAAGTGCTTAAAATCACACAATGCCATAAACAGCATTTTTTATTTGCGCATTTTTACTTCGCAAAAAGTGCTTAAAATCACACAATGCCATAAACAGCATTTTTTATTTAATTTACTTTGTGATAGTAAAAGAATAAATTGTTTTTGCCTTCATCTTCTGGCCTGGTTCCAAAATACAGGTTGGGAAAGATGTCTGATTTGGAGTATCAGGGAAACATTGAGTTTCAAGACAGAAAGCATCGTGATTTTCATAAACCACGCCGTTCTTTCCAAGAATTCCTTTAATGTAATTTCCTGTGTAGAACTGGCAGCCTTCCATATTTGTATAAACAGACATTTCGTTTCCAGTTTTTGGCTCGCGAACAGTACAGAATTCAACTAAATCAGAATCATCAAGAGGAAGTCCGCAATGAACATCTTCTGGATCATACTTTTCGGTTACATAACAATGATCATAACCTAAGCCAACTTCTTTGATTTCCTTTCCGATTTTCTTTTCTTTTGTAAAATCAAATGGAGTTCCTTTTACATCAAGAAGTTTTCCTGTTGGAATAAGTTTTGCATTTACTTCAAGACGCTGAGTTGAATTCATCTGAACTGTATGCTCGTCAATGGTTCCATTTCCGGCAAGATTGAAATATGCATGATTTGTAATATTTATAGGAGTTGCCTTATCTGTTTCGGCTGTGTAGAAACAAGTAAGATTATTATTTTCATCAAGAAGATATGTTACAGAAAGTTTTACATTTCCAGGAAAGCCCTGCTCTCCATCTGGAGAAAGTCGTGTAAACTTAACACCGCAGTATTTTTCCTCTTCAATAACTTTTCCTTTCCACATCATTTTATCATAACCGTCAAAACCACCATGAAGACAGTTTGGACCGTCATTTTTATCAAGCGGATATTTTTTTCCGTCGAGAGCAAATTCTGCTTTACCAATTCTGTTTGCAAAGCGGCCAACAATTGCGCCAAAACAGAATTTTGTATTCAAATAACCTTCCAAAGTTGAAAAACCAAGAAGTACATCAGTTTTTTTACCTGATTTGTTTTTTAAAACAATGCTTGTAATTGTACAACCATAATCTGTACAAGAAAATGACATATTTTCATTTTTAACTGTGTAAAGATTTACCTTTGTACCATCGCAAAGCATTCCAAATTTTTGTTTTGTAACTTTCATTTATATCACCTCACGTATGAAACCAAAATTAAAGCATATCTATTATAAACTGAACTTCAGATGTAGAACAAGACAATTCGGCCGCAATATCATCAATCTGCATACCAGAATTAAAAAGTTTTTCTACACGCTCTTTCAGCGATTTATTCGATTTTTGTTCTGCGTTTGTTTTATCTTCGTAAACCTTTGTAATTATAAGCGGAACTTCTTTATAAGCCGCTCCGTTTGAAGTAACAATTGTTTCGTCCTTCAAAATTGATTTTTCTTCAGTTTGTTCATCAAAAAGAGATTGCTGAACTGCAGGCTTTTTTTTATTTGTAAGCGGCTGAGCAGAAATCGGCTGCACAGAAACTGTCTGAACAGAATTTTGATGAGAAGGTTCACTATCCATATATAAAAGTTTGGCCTTTTTGCCAGCGCCTGCTTTTTCAGCTTCAGCAATAAGGTCGCGCAAAAGTTGAGAAGCCTCGCGAAAACTTTCCATTTTTTTATCAGCTTCGTTTAAAAGCGCTCTAAGTCTTCTTGAAGCTTCGTTTATAAGTTCAAGGTCGCGGTTTGCATTATTATTTACATCAATAATTACACGATTCATTTGTGACTTTGTTTTTTCAATTATTGAATCAGTTGAAAAAAGTTTCTTAAAACGAATAAGAATTATTATAAAAAGAAATAAACTTATTAGAGAAAGAAAAATTGCAATATAAGAAGCCATTTTTACCTCGTGATGTCAATTATAGTTCCTAAATAAGAGCCGTCCTGTTTTGGATGATGAATTTCGTCAGCATCACTTTGTTCATTTTGATTTTGCTTTTGATGTTTTTTCTGCCCAAAAAAACCGGAAGAATTGGAACCATTTTGATTTACACTATTTGTATCAGATTTTTCGTTTGATGTCTGCTGCACCTTCGCAGCATTTTCCATCGAACGCTGAATATTTGTCTGCTGCTGCATTGCTTCTGTAAGCTGAGCCTGCTGCATTCCAGACATAGACTTAGACACATTTGACAATTGACTATACATTGTCTGAAGGTCAATCGGCGCTATACCCATCTGGCTGCTCCTCGGCCAAAGAAGGCGGCTCGTAAGGTCCGCGCTTGCTGAAAGCCTTATCATAATAGAATGTTACGCCTTTCGTGTCCATTTTTACTTCATCAAGCACATCACGAATGTAAATTTTTACTCCGGCATAAACATCGCCTTCAACTTTAACCTTGCCAACAGCTTTAAGCTCGCGCAAATGTTCCTGTATTTTGTTGATTTCGTCTGTCATCTCTTCAAGCTCTGCGCTTATCTGTTCACAACGTTCTTTAAGAGATTTGAGTTTTTCTTCCTTTTCCTGCGGAAGTTTTTTGCGTAACTTTTTCTGCTGTTCAAGGGTCTGAATATCAAGGTCGCAATTTTCATATTCCTTGGTACTCTTTGCCTGCATATTTTGAAGTTCTTCAAGGCGTTTTTTTGCACGAGGATCAATTCCAACTTCAAGAATTGTTTCTGTACCACCACCCGGAGAACCAACTTTGCGCGCACAAATTTCCTCAGTTGCAAGCAAATGCCCGCCAATAATCTGAGCCTTTTTTCCGCGCAAAACAATATTTTTCATAGCTGTAACACTAGAGTTTACAATTGAATCTGATACAATAACGTTTTCTTCAACTTCAACCGTTGTATCATTAATAAACTTTGCCCAAAGTGATTTTCCGGCCTTAATAGTTCCTTCGCCTTTACCAAAAATACCTTGTCGAACGATAATGTTTCCGGTTGCTTCAAGGCGCGATTTATCAACAATTCCGCCAACTTCAATATTTGTAGCTTCAACCTTGTAGCCTTCCTGAACATTTCCTTTGATTACAACAGTTCCAACAAATTTTACATCGCCTGTTTTTACATTAACAGCATCAAGATATTTAACAGGTTCAACCGTAACTTTGCCGTTTACAAGCATAACTTCGCCGTCAATTTCCGCTTTGATTGTAACACCGTCGCGGTCAAGTTTTACATTTGCGCCAAGCTGAATCTGAATATCCTTTCCGTTTTTAGCTTCAAGGTAACGGCCAAATAAGGTTTTTCCGCCCTTTCCACGTTCAGCTGGAATTTTTTGAGCCAGCGGTTGATCGGCAATAACATTTTGAATCTGATTAAGTTCCTTATAGTTAATCTGCCCAGATTCAGAAATTTTTGCCTTTAGCATTTTCGGGTCAGTTTCAAAATTATAAGAAATATAAGCATCGTGACCATCAACTGGTTCAATAGCTGCAGCAACTTCAAAAGGAATATTATAAACAGGATTATCAACAAACTCTGTGATTTTTTCTTCGCTGATACAAGGTTCAATCACGCCCTGCTGGAGCAAAGCACGTTTTATCATTTCGGCAGAAGCTTCAGAGCCGCTCATAGAAGGCGGAGAAACAACGATTGAGCCTTTCATTTCATCTTTTGTAACTTCAACGCCAATTACAACGTCGCCGGCAGGAACATGCTTAAACTGGCCGACAACACAATAATCATTTTCAGTTCCCTGTTTTACACATTTTTTGATTAACTGTTCATCAAACTCAAGAGTATCCGGACGCTTTATTTCATCAAGAACATCTTTTAAATCAACAGGAAGTCCTTCGCCAACCGGCAGCAAAACTTTGAGCATAATATCTGATTTGAAGTGACGAACATAAAAAAGTCCATCGCGGTTAACAATTTTGTTTTCAGTTCCTTCATCATCAAGATCAAACAAGCCTTCTGAAGCAAGTTTTGTAGCCTTTTTAACAGTTTTAGGATCCTGATAAACCATAATTTTCCAAGGCCGCTTTCCGAGTCCTAAAACTCCGTCGCTTCCTTTTTCAACAACTTCATAATGAAGATTTGAAAGTTTTGTATCAAGCTGGACAACCGCATCTGCGAGCGCTTCATCAACAGTATCTGCATTTACTTCAACGAAATGCAGATTTTTATCAACTTGGAGAAGTGTTTGCATGTCTTCGCGAATTTTGTCCAAATTTACCATTTTATCAGATGATTCCTTTTCTTAGATTTGTGAGTTTTGCTCTCAATCTAAGATTTGCTTTTGTATGAAGCTGCGAAATGCGAGATTCGCTTACTTCCAAAACTTCGCCTATTTCTTTAAATGTCAAATCTTCGTGATAGTAAAGTACAATTACCATTTTTTCCTTTTCAGGAAGCTCGCTGATTGCCTGTGCAATAACTTTTCTGATTTCTTCGCGTTCAGCAATAACATCGGGATTCAAACTTGAAGGAGATTCGATATTGTTTCCGATTGACATATTATCGTTATCATCGCCGGAATACCATACATCATTTAGAGAAAGAACACTTGTTCCAGAAACCTTCATTATTGTTCGATGATACTCATCTTCGCTCATATTAAGCGAGCCTGCAATTTCAGAATCGGTTGCAGTTCTACCAAGCCGAGATTCAAGAGAAACAATTGCATCTTCAATTTCGCGTGACTTTTGACGAACAGAACGCGGAACCCAGTCAATCTGGCGAAGCTCATCAAAAATAGCACCGCGAATACGCGTTACAGCATATGTTTTGAATTTTACGTTCTTTGCCGGATCATATTTATTAATTGCATCTAAAAGTCCAAACTGTCCGTAACCAACAAGATCATCGAATTCTACAGAAGCAGGAAGCCCAACGGCAACTTTTCCCGCAACATATTTTACAAGAGGCATATACTGTCGTATAAATTTATCTCTTAGAGTCGGCGACTTTGTTTTCTTAAATTCTTCCCAAAGATCATCTTCTTCTTTTTCGTCATTAATTGGCATATACTAATCCTCTTATAAAGAATTTTCATCTGATAAAACAGAAGCAATTGCCTTTGCCATAAGCGCAGCATCTTGAACTTCCGCCGGGCTGTCATTTTTTTTACTCGAGCCTGTGGAAGAAAATTCTGTTTGTGAGCCACTATCAACCTCATCACTTTCTGATTCAGAACTTGTATTATCTGAAAATACAAAGTTTTCCATATCAGGAAGAGTGTCAATTCCTTCATCAGAACTGGCAGTTGAAGAAGTTGCAAAGGCAGCATTTTTATTTTCCAAAGCCATTTGCGATGAATCATCTTTTTCAACAGCAACAGCTTCAGACGGAATAACAGACTCTTTTCCAGAAAAATTCGTAACCGTTTCAAAATTCCGCAAAGGAACAAAGCCCGGCGAACTATCTGCAACAGAAGTCTCTACCTTTCCAACGTTTCTTACATCTGAATCATTAAGCATCTGATGATTATCACCAACTACAAAATGATTTTCGCTTTCGCTTGGTTTAAGCTCTTCATCTTCAATTGTTATATCAACATGCTGGCCTGTAACAGAACCGGCAGAAGATGAATCACCTGTATAATCGCCCTGAGAATCCCCCGATGAAGCATCAGAAAGAAACTTACCATAAATTGCCATTATTCCAAATCCTAAAAGACCAAAAACAACAGCACTTACAAGGGCTTTTAATAAAACGGATAAAAATGAAGAATGGGAAAATAGACCTGCTACGAAGGACAAAATAAAGCCACAGGCTGTAAACAGACCGATACTTTTTGAACTCCGCATTTTTCCTCCCAATTATAATTACCCGTAAATATTATACACCACAATCTAAATAAATAATAGAAGAATTTTTTTATTACGGTAAATTTAGTAAAATTCCCTATTAAACTACATCTTTTTTTTGCTAAGGAATTTTCTAAGGAAACTTGAAACTCCCTCATTAAATTCCGGCTCTGTTTTTTCAATGCGTCCAACAATATGCTTAAGATACACAGCAGGTTTTGATGTTGGATTTACAATCATAAAAGGCTTTTGACGTATTACAGAAGCCTGAACAAGCGGATCTTCTGGAATACACCCAAGATACTCAATCTTATAACCAAGGAACTGGCCAACAATTGTAATAATTCGCTCAGAAATTCGCTTTCCTTCATCTGGAGAATGAACTCTGTTTACAATCAGCTTAATGTTTACCGTTCGGTCTACAATTTCAGTTGTAATTATTTTGATAATTCCATAAGCATCTGTGATTGCAGTTGGCTCTGGAGTTGTAACAACAAAAACCTCATCGGCTGCAGCTACAAACTGCAAAACGTTATTTGCAATACCGGCACCTGTATCAATAATGATAATATCTGCATTTCCGAGTGTTGCAAACTGATTTGCAAAATACTCAAGTTCTTCTACGCTAAGATTTGCAATTTTTGAAAAACCGTTAGCGCCCGCAATAAACTTAATGCCAAATTCTGTATCCATTATGATTTCTTTCATGGACTTTTTCTTATTAATTACATGCATCAAATTGTACTGAGGAACAATATTAAGAAGAACATTTACATTTGCCATTCCAAGATCACCGTCTATAAGGATTACCTTTTTACCCAGCTGGGCATAAGCAATAGCCATATTGACGGCGAAGTTTGTTTTACCAACGCCACCTTTTCCACTGGTAATGGCAATTATTCTTGTATTGTGATCCCGTTTTGCAGCAGATTTTACTGCTGGTGTAGAACCTCCGTCATTAAACAATTCGCTTAATCCTTCTGCCTGTTCTTCCATTTTTTTCTCCTGAATTTATTTATTCACCAAACTTATCTTCAATATGAATTCTATCCACCTTAAAATCTTCAAGACGAATAAGAAAATCAATTATATTTGCCTTAGAAATATCCCGCGAAGCAACCTGCCCGTGAGTAATATAGGAAATAGACTTGTGTTTTTCATACAAAACACTAATCACATTTCCAAATTGTTCAGATTCATCACACTTTGTGACAATTACAGATTTATAACCAAACGGCTCATAATTCTGCATAATATTCTGAAGATCGCGCGATTTTGTGCCCGCCGTAAAAGCAAGATAAATATCCGGATTCATTCCAGGAACTTCCAAAAGAAGTTTCATCTGCGCAATATGAGTTGCATCATTTGGACTAAATCCCGAAGTATCAATAAAAATTGCGTCCATATTTGCACGATTTTCATCATAAAGAGTTTTTAAATCTTCGGCGCGTTCTGCTTTATAAACCCGAGAGCCCATATGTTTGCCCCAGCGTTCAAGCTGCTCCATTGCACCAACCCTCATTGTATCTGTTGTAATAAAACAGATTGAAGGACGATTTCCGTCGTGATTTAAAGCGTAGCTTTTTACAAATTGCGCGGCAAGTTTTACAAGCGTAGTAGTTTTTCCAACTCCTGTTGGGCCAACTATAATATAAACATGCGGCGGGCGAACTACAGTTTCCTTTGCAACTGAAATTGATTCACCAATCCAGTCTACAACGCGGCGTTCTACTAAATCAAAATTATCAAGCTGATCAAGAGAAAAATCATTTCGTATTTTTTCTTCAATCATTCTGATAAATGAAAGCGAAAATTCATTATTTTCGAGCATTTCGTCTATTTTTTGAATTGATTCATGCTTTTCCTGCGTTGAAACTGCCAGATTTTTGAGCTGGCGGCTCATTTCGTTTTTGAGTTCTTCAAGCGAATTATTCATTTCGCTCATTTGTTTTGTTATTAAAACACTACTTTGACTTTGAAGAATTGCATCACGATTTTTAGCCAGCTGTTCTTCTTCAGAATATTTATCTGAATAAAAAGAGCGGCCGCTGTCTGGAGAATATGATTTTTGATGATTTACCACATAAGTAACTACAGTTACGGGTTTTTTGCTAAGGTGAAGAAATCCTCCGGGTCTCCATTCCACAACTTTGTTTGTAATGCGAAAATCTTTTCCATACGCATTAAACAATTTTTCCTTGCATTCCTCGTAAGTTCGTCCGGAAATCTTCTGTTCTATTTCATCTTCATAAGCCATTTTATTCTACGTTCCTTTTTTTACTCACTTTCATCTGAAATTTCATCAATTATTTCAACAGAAATATTTCCACCGGCAGCGTACATTTCCATATCAGAAATAACTACAACGCCTGGCTGTTCACGTTCCAAAGCTGAACGAACCAGCTGCCGCACATTACTAACACAAAGAATTATAGGCATATAGCCCATTTGACTCACCTTTGCAAGCGAACTGCTCACCGCAGAAATCCAGCGGCGGCGGTCTACCGGGTCAAAGGCAACATAAGGTTTTGAACCATCTTCCGGATAATAAGCATGTTCAGCAACAAGTTCTGAAAGCTCCTGCGAAAGACGCATTACCCTAAGTTTTTTATCATCATCTGCATATTGCATACAGATTTGAAGTCCAAGAGCCTCACGAACTTTTTGGGTTAAATCCCAACTGTTACGGGAAACTCCTGCATAATTTGCCATAGTTTCAAGAATCTTAACATAATTTCTGATAGAAACCTTTTCTTCAAGCAGATTCTGGAAAACCTTCTCAATAGTTCCATAAGAAAGTTTTGCAGTTTCCAAAACTTCAGAAACAAGAACCGGATTTTTCTGCTTAACAGTATCGAGAATAACAGAAACTGCCTGCCGGTCAAGCATTTGTGCCGCATGAGAGCGGATAATCTCTGTAATATGTGTGGAAATAATTGTCGGTGGGTCTACAACTACATAACCGGCACCTTCAGCCTCGCTTCGTCTGTCTTCAGAAAGCCATATTGCGTCCATTCCAAAGGCCGGGTCTTTTGTTTTTTCCCCTTCAAGCGGCTCGGTTACAGCACCGGTATCCATACACATTACATAGCCCAAACGCACAGTTGCGTGTCCGGCTTCTATGCCTTCTATCTTAAAACTATAATCATTCGGTTCAAGCGTCATATTGTCTTGAATACGGATTTTTGGAATATCAAGACCAATATCATGGCGGGCTTCTGTACGGATTCGCGAAATGCGCTCAAGAAGCTCGGCACCCTTGTCTTTATCAACAAGAGGAATTAAAGCATAACCAAGTTCAAGCGAAAGCGGATCAAGCATTACAATACGCTCTGCATCATTTGCAGCTGCCGCCTGCGAAGAAGATTTTTGAGCAGCTTCCTGTTTTTTTGCAATTTCCTGCTTTACTTTATCACGAGTCATCTTAAAGCCTATGAAAATCGCAAGTGCACCAACCGGAATAAGCAGGTATTGAGTTCCGCCTCTAAGCACAAGGCCAGCAGCAATAAGAACCGCACCAACAATTTCATAAATATGCCCGTCGCCCGTAAACTCAACTTTAAGCTGCTGGTCAAGCGATTCATCAGACTTAGTACCAGTTACCAGCAAACCGGTTGCAAAAGAAATAATCAAAGAAGGTAACTGCGAAGTAAGTCCGTCACCAATTGTAAGAGAAGAATAAGTATTAAGAGCGTCTGAAAAGCTCATTCTGTTTAAAATCATTCCAACAAGAAAGCCGCCAATCAGATTTACAACTGTAATAAAAATTCCAGCTTTAACGTTTCCACTTACAAATTTAGACGAACCGTCCATATTTGAATAAAAATCTATATCGCGGCGAACAGCTTCTTTTAAAAGTTCCGCCTGAGCTTCATCAATTACGCCAGTATTAAGCCGGTTATCAATATCAAAAAGTTTTTGATTCATAGAATCCAAAGAAAAGCGTGCTGCAACTTCAGAAACGCGGCCGGCACCTTTTGTAACAACAAGCACCTGAACAACAATCAAAATGATAAAAATTACAAACCCGACAATCAGATTATTTCCGGCAACAATTCGGGCAAAAGCCTTTACCATATCACTTTGATTTGCAAGAGCACCGCCCTGCATTTTTCCGGTAAGAATTAGCCTTGTAGAAGATATATTTATGCCAAGACTGAATAAAGTTTGAAAAAGAATAACACGCGGGAAAGTCTGAAAATCAGAAGGTCGCGGAATTTGAACAACAACCAAAAGAATTACAATTGCCAGCGCAAGATTCAAAATCATGCTAAGGTCAATAAG
The DNA here is from genome assembly GCA_017962415.1 of Treponema sp. Lineage (GTDB taxonomy): Bacteria > Spirochaetota > Spirochaetia > Treponematales > Treponemataceae > Treponema_D. Next base: position 10,230 of record JAGCVK010000009.1, read on the forward strand.
ACGTTTTGGAATTGGTAAAAAGAGAAGAAAAACGCATACAACGATTGCGACAGGTACAATATTACCTGTTAAAAAATTGAGAATTTTCCCTCGACTTTCGTTTGCCATTAGTCCCCACCCAGCAATCTACTAATTTGGTTTTTGTTTATATTTTTCCAAATGTGAATATATTACAGCAATTGCACTATAATATACTTCTGGTATTATATCACCAACTTCGACATTTGTATACAAATCTCGTGCAACTGGCCTATTTTCTACAATTGGAATGTCATTTTCACTAGCAATCTGCCTGATTCTAAGCGCCATTTGATCTTCGCCTTTTGCATTTACAATTGGAGAATCCGCAACGCTTTGATCATATTTTAAGGCAACTGCAAAATGCGTTGGGTTTGTAATTACAACATCAGATTCTGCAACTGACTTTGGAATATTTTGCGACAAAAGCTGGCGTTGCATTTGCTGAAGTTTACTTTTTACTTCAGGATCGCCTTCCATTTCTTTATATTCTTCTTTTACTTCCTGCTTTGTCATTTTCATTTCCTGCATAAAATCATGCCGCTGAACAAAATAATCAGGAATAGAAAGAGCAAGAAACAAAACCGCAACTGTAATCAAAATCTGCGCTGCCATTTTTGCAACCTGGCCAAGAGCCGAACCGATATCGCCGTTATCAATAATATCAATTAGCACAAAAAGGTCTTTTTTGATATATAAATACGCAACAAAACAGATTATTGCAACTTTTCCAATTGATTTTGCAACATTAAAAAGCCCTTTTGCAGAAAAAATCGTCTTTTTAAGATATTCGCCAACTTTTGGTATGATTTTTGAAAACTTTGGTTCAATCGGTTTTATGCTAAAAATAAAACCTTTTGTCTGAATGATATTTCCAGCAATTGCAGAAACAGCGCTTATTAAACTAATCGGAAGCACGCATTTTATAAAAACATCAAAAAAAGCCGGCAAAAACGTTGGATTTTTTATATCACAACTTGAACATTGATTAAAATAAAACTTAATGATTGTGACAATTTCATTAAAAAACCATTTTGCAAGAAACACAATTGTAATTACACAAAGCAAAAGAACAAGCGCGCTGCTTATTTCCTGACTTTTGGCAACGCGGCCTTCTTTGCGGGCTTTTTCAAGTTTATATTCCGAAGGTTGTTCGGTACGGCCTTCATCTTCTGCTGCCATAGACTACACACCTCCAGAAACTGATTTAAAGAACAATTCAAGGTCTGAAAAACCTTTATTAAACGAGCGCACAAAAAAATCAATTATACCTGGCATTGCAATTGCAATAATTGCAAATGCCACAAGAATCATAATCGGAAAACCTTCTGAAAGAAGATTCATTTGTGGAGCAGCTTTTGTAAGAAGGCCTGTGCAAACTGTAATCAAAAAAAGCGTTCCCATAACAGGAAGCGCAATTACAAGCGCATCAGAAAAAAGGCTCGTAAGCCCTTTCATCATAAAAAGCGCTATTTTTTCATTAGAAGAAGCAATGCTAAGCGCGCTCAAAGAAGAAAAACTTGTAACAAGCCCTTGCAAAAAAAGTTTTTGAAACCAATGCGTCTGCATAAAAACAAGCATCGCAACAAGATTAAAAAATTGTCCCATTAATGGGTTTTCAACCTGAGAAAGCGCATCATAAGAACTTGCAGCACTTAAACCCATTTGGAATGCTAAAAACTGGCCGGCAGCACTAAAAGCCGCAAAAATTATAGAGATAAAAAATCCCATAATTACACCAATTAACGCCTCGCCAATCAAAAGCAGCACATAAATCATAGAAAAAACGCCGTCTTCATTTATATAAGGCGCATAAACATTTTGATTTATATTTCCAAAAATAAAAAATGCCATATAACCGGCAAGCGCAACTTTTGCCACACGAGACGCAGAACGCATTGAAAACATAGGAAGTGTCAAAATCAGAGCAAAACAGCGTACAAAAACCAGAAGATATACCGGAGATTTCTGTAAGATACTATCCAGCATAACTCACCTATTTTGCAAAATCCGGGATTCTATTAAAAAGGCCTATTGTATACTCGCCAAGCGAAGTAAACATAGCTCCACCAAGCAAAGCAATAACAAGAAGTATTACAATCAGTTTTGGAAGAAAAGTAAGAGTCTGCTCCTGAATGGAAGTTGTAGCCTGAAAAATTGCAACCACAAGACCAACAATAAGCGCAAGCCCCAAAACAGGCGCAACAAGTGAAATAACTTCTGTAACAGCACCGCGCATAAGAGAAACAATTGTACCAATCGTCATTTTTTACCTCCCAAAAAGCCGCTAGTGAATTACAGAATTGAAAAGCTGCTGCGTTAAAAGTCCCCAGCCGTCAACAAGCACAAATAAAATCAGCTTAAACGGCATAGAAATCTGAACTGGTGGAAGCATCATCATACCCATTGCCATAAGTATACTCGCCACCACCATATCTATAATGATAAAAGGAATATATAAGATTACACCGATTTTAAAAGCAACTGTAAGTTCGTGCAAAATGTACGACGGAACAAGAATGTACGTTGGAACATCGGCAAGTGTATTTGGCTTTTCAAGTTTTGCCATATTCATAAACATTTTGATATAGCTTGTATCCTGTGACATTTGGCCGTACATAAACATTCTAAGCGGAGCTTCAGCTTCGCGATAAGCCTCTTCTATTGTAATTTCATTATTTGAAAGCGGTTTGTAAGCGTTATCGTAAACTTTTGTAAAAGTTGGCCACATTACAAAAATTGTCATAAAAAAAGCAATTCCGTTTAAAACAGAAGTTGGCGGAACCTGCTGAAGCGAAAGAGCACGTTTTATAAAATCAAGAACAATCGAAAAACGCAAAAAACAAGTTACAAGAATTAAAATGCTTGGCGCAAGTGTTAAAACTGTAAGCAGCAGCAAAAGACGTACAGAAAAGGCAACTTCGCGGCCGGTTTGGGGCTCTGTAATTTGAACTGCAATATTTGGAACGCCAGAGCCGCGCACATTTTGATTCATTTCTGTCGTGCCGCGCGCAGAGCCACGCGGAAAATTTTGATTTGATTGCGCAGAAAGATTAGAAAAACACAAAAATAAAAGAGCAAAAACCGCAAAAAAGCGGCGGCAATTTTTTAATGTGAAAAATCGTTTTGCCCTCATTATGATTCCCCGCGTTTTTTAAATATTTCATCTACAGTTTTTTCAGTATCGCTGAACACATTTTTCTGATTATTTTTTTTAGCCAAAAACATATCTAAAACTTCAGAAAAATTAGCCGGCTTTTTTACATTTGTTCGTTTATCAGCTGTAAGATTCATTGCATTAATGAGTTCTTTATCATTAATTTCCGCAAGAAGCGTAATATTATCTTCTGTAACGCCAATCAGATATGCTTTATCTATTAAAGTTATAACTTCTACAGTTTTTCCAGGCGCAATATTCAAATAAGCAGCCCGGCGAAGATATTCATCTTCAGTTTTTACAATATTTGTCTTTTTTTTGATGAACCACAAAACACCATAAATTAAAGCAACAACAATTATCAGAGCAAAAATCATTCTAACAAAAGTGCCAGCTGTAGAAGGCGCTTTATAAGAACTTGCACCATTAGAAGTGTTTGTTGAATTATCAGAAAGAATAATTGATTCTTCGGTCAGATTATTTGAAGAAACACCAGAAGAATTTTGAGAATACAAAGCAAAAACTGCGGTCAAACAAAAAAAACAAACCGCAATCAGTTTTTTATACTTTTCCAAATCCACACCCAATACAATAGCAAATCCGTTAAAGAAAATTGCGAACACTTGGAGCAATTTTCTAGGATTTACCTCCCCTAATTCTATACAATAGCAAATCCGTTAAACCAAATTGCGAAAACTTGGAGCAATTTGGTAGGATTTACTTCCCCCAATTCTATACAATAGCAAATCCGTTAAAGAAAATTGCGAACACCTGGAGCAATTTTCTAGGATTTACTTCCCCTAATTCTATACAATAGCAAATCAATTAAGCAAATCGCAAAACTCAAATGCAATTTTTCTTAACAGATTTAGTATCAGCCAATTTTTAGTTTATGTCCGAAACGCGTTCCATTGGAGAAAGAATTTCTGTTACGCGCACACCAAAGTTTTCATCAATAACAACAACTTCACCTTTGGCAATTTTCTTGTGATTAACAAGAATATCAACAGGTTCACCGGCAAGTTTATCAAGCTCGATAATTGTACCTTCACCCATTCCAAGAATATCTTTAATGGTTTTCTTTGTACGACCAAGCTCTACAGTCATTTCCATGAATACGTCCATGATAAGACTGATATTTCCCTGTTCTCCAGCATTTAAGCCAGCCTGAAGGTTAGGATACTGGAGTTGTTGTACATTTGGAACATTCATACCCATATTTACGCCCATATTCTGTGGCATACCCATGTTTGGCATTCCGCCCATAGCCATACCTCCCATCCCCATATTAGGCATTCCACCCATCTGCTGCATACCCATATTCATACCCATGTTTGGCATTCCGCCCATTTGCTGCATGCCGCCCATATTTTGTGCACCTGCATTCATACCACCAATATCAATTGGTGTAAGACCTGCAGAGTTATCTTCAGCTGTTGTACCGCCCAAAGCCTTTGTAAGACCTTCAGCTGCATCTCCACCTATACATTCCCAAAGAGTATAAGCATTTCCCTCGTAATTAAGAGGATAACTTGCAAGAACAAAATCTCCCTGCGGGAACATAATCATAGCTTTTGATTCATTAAGAGTTTCCGGAGTTGAATAGCCAAGCCCTTTTACAATGCCTTTTCCTTCAACTTCCTGGATTTCAGCGCTAATATGAGTTGCGATAAATTCTGAAACTACAGAAAGAACCATATCATCAACTTCAGTTGCTTCTTCTGAACTTACCAGCTGGAAAATCTTAAGAGCAAACTCTGTTGACATAAGATAAAGGTGACTACCTTTTACGCCAGCATTATAATCGGCATTAATACCAATTACCACTTCAGGAAGTTTTGAAAGAAGATGATCTCTATTCGTCTGTTCTACTAAAGGATTTTCTGTAGTAAAAGTTACACTTGTTGTCTTATTTATATTTTCTTCAAGTTTTGGCTTAAGAGCATCTGCCATAGATTGAAGAGTCGGAATATCAAATTTATATGTAGGACCATTTCCTACATGACCAGATGAATTTAATCCGTCTATTGCAACACCAGAAAGCAATGCATCAATTTCATCTTGTGATATAGCACCATCACTCATACGTTTCATCTCCTTCTACAGAAAGCTCTTCAAATTCATCGGCTTCAATGTTTTCAATCTTTCCTGTAATTTGTACTGCCATTTTATTACCGACAACACCAGGCTGACAGTAAAACTTTTTCTTATTTCCAACGCTAAGTGTAAGAGGATCTCCAACCTTAACGCTTGAAAGACGCACAACATCGCCACATCTAAGCGAAAGCACGTCTCTAATAGGTAAATTAATTGTACCTATTTCAGCCACTACATCCATATCGACAGTAGTAAGCTGCTGCTTTATAGTTCCCAAATATTGTGTTGTAGAACTCTTTCTTACAGATGAGAACCAGAACTGTGAAGAAAGTTTTGAAATAATCGGCTCAAGAACAAGGTAAGGAATACAAAAATTCATCATTCCTTCTTCATCACCAACTTTAGTTTCAAGTGTTACAAGTACGACCATTTCTGTTGGTGGAACAATCTGTGCAAACTGAGGATTTGTTTCAATCTGCGCAAAACGAGGGCGCAAATCAATTACCTGAGTCCAGGCCTCACGGATATTTGCAAGAATACGCACAATAACAGTTTCCATTACTTCCTGCTCAATATCTGTTAAATCGCGGTTTTTATTTCCAGTTGTTGCACCTCGTCCACCAAAAAGGCGGTCAATCATACAAAAAGTAATTGCAGGGTCGATTTCAAGTACGGCATTTCCTTTAAGAGGATCCATATTGATTACTGCAAGAGTTGTAGGCGTTGGAATAGAACGAATAAATTCCTCGTAAGTCAACTGATCTACAGAAGCAACGTGAACATGAACCAACGAACGAAGCTGCGCAGAAAGCGAAGTTGTTGTTAAACGCGCAAAGGTCTCATGCATATTTGAGACCGTACGCAACTGTTCCTTTGAGAATTTGTCAGGACGTTTGAAGTCATAAATCTTTATTTTGCGGGCACTATTGACCGGCTTAAAGTCATCTGCCTCGGAATCTCCCGAACTTATGGCTGTAAGAAGCTGGTCAATTTCGTCCTGTGACAGAACTTCGTTCATGCAACTCCACCTTTTTTAGTTTTGCTCAATAACATCTTTCTGCTGGAAAACAACATCACGGATTCGAGAACTACTCAAAATTTTGTCGTTAATTCCGTTTTTGATTTCATTTTCCAAAGCATCTTCATTATTAGTATTACGCAATTCAGCTGCTGTTTTTCCACTAAAATATCGGCGCAAAAATGCTTTTAATTCAACAGTTCGCTGCGTAATTTCTGTAGAAGTAGCTTTATCGTCCTTTTTATAAGCAAGGGCAACATCTACTCTAACAGTAGCAGGAGGGTCATCACATGTAGTTGTCTGGATTATACCTAATGATGTGTACCAGTCGTAGATTTCTCTTTGACCAGAAACATATTCTTCTGAGGTTGGTATTGCTGTTACCTGCGTAGAATTCTTGCTGGTAATCTTAACAGTTACCACTACAACAACCACAATTACAATGATTGCGGCAAGTCCTATAATCACCCATTTTAGCAAACCTGAAAGTAAACCGCCAAAACCGCGCTTTTTTTCCGGCGCAGTACCAGCTCCACCTTCTTCCAGGTTGATTTCATCATCGTCTGCCATTTCCCCTCCAGCAAATCAATAACACTAAATATTTTAGCATTAAAAGTGTCCTTCGTCTAGGATAATAATATCCACACGCCTGTTATACGCACGTCCCTCTGCCGTATCGTTGGTAAACTTTGGTCTTGTATCAGCATAACCGGCAATAGAAAAATCATTTTCTCTTACACCATAATCGGCTAAATAATGAAGAACATTAACAGCTCTTGTTGCAGAAAGTTCCCAATTGCTCGGAAATTTTGAATTTTCAGCAACCGGAGTATTATCTGTATGACCTTCAATTCTAAATCTTCTTCCTTTTAGCTCATCTGAGCGGAAAAAATCAGCGAGCCGCAGCAAAGTTTCGCGTGTATCATTTATATTTAATTCCGCACTTCCCTCTTCAAAAAAATTATCCGAAAGAAGTGTAATAATAAGACCTCGTTCATCGCTGGTAATTGTGATTTTTGCAGATTTTGTGTCAGGAGCAAAAAGACTTACAGCCTTCTTTTTTGCAAGACCTAAAGATTTTCCTTTTTCGAGAGAAGGAAGCGAGTTTATGTTATTTCCTAAATCAGAAAGCTGTCCCGCAGACAAAGAAAGACCGCCGGAAGTTGTATCAGTTTCCTGCATCTGAAGGCTCTGCGTAATTGTTGCCATTTGGGTAACATCTACTTCCGAAGGGTTATAAAGCATAACGAAGAAGCAGAGCATGAGAGTAATCATATCACCATAAGTACCAAGCCAGGCGGTTGATGGTTTTTCGGGCTGTTTAGCTTTCTTTCCCATTTTTCTATTTAATCCTTAAAACTAATCCTTCAAAACATCAGCTTCTATAGCCTTTCTTGTAACCGGATCAAGATAAGTAAGAAGTTTCTGTGCCATAATACGAGGGTTTTCACCAGCCTGAATAGCAAGTACACCTTCAATAATCATTTCTTTTGAACGCATTTCCTGCGCATTCTGATTTGCAAGTTTTGTTGAGAACGGAGTAATCAACCAGTTGGCCATCATAGAACCGTACAATGTTGTAATCAACGCAACGGCCATGTTAGGACCAAGCGAAGATTTATCTTCGAGGTTACGAAGCATACCAATAAGACCAAGTACAGTACCCATCATACCAAAGCCTGGAGCAAATCCAGCCCACGCATTGATAAGTCCAATCCATTCCATATGACGGTTTTCAACCTGAGTCATTTCGTTTTCCATAATTGCACGAATAATATTTCCGTCGGTACCGTCAACAACAAGGCGAAGTCCCATTTTCATAAACGGATCGTCCAAATCATCAAGACCGTCTTCCAAAGCAAGAATACCTTCGCGGCGAGCTTTTTCAGAAAGCGCCTGCATATTTATTACAATATTTTTTTCACCAAAATCCGGAACCTTAAAAGCCTTAGCCATAATTTTGAACATACCAAGTGCTTTTTTTAAAGGAGCCGCAATGAACATTGCGAAGTAAGAACCACCGATAGTCATGAAAACAGACGGAACATCGATAATTCCACCCAATGTACCACCTGATGTCAATACAGACATGACGATCATGGCTGCACCACCAACAATACCCAGTATACTTGCTATATCCATTACAAGACCTCTTGCCTTTCAACACCGATATTTCTTCGGTATTCAATTATTTTATTTATAATATCATCTGGGGAATTTCTGACAATGATTTTACGACCAGACAGCATTGTTAGCGTCAAGTCAGGAGTTGATTCCATACTTTCAATCATGTGCGGATTCACCCAATAAATTTTCCCATCTAACCGCATTACTTCAATCATAATTAAATGTGTCAAAATATGATTATTCTTCTAATCTAATTTAGAAACAGTACTTAGCAAATGACATTCGCGCTTCGCTTGTGTTGATATTGTCGAAGCACTATTTCCAAATTTTAAGTTAAAAAAAATATCTAAATTTCGACTCTTTAATTATAATCTTTTTTTTTCATATTTCAATTAATATTTTTATTCTTGCCTTAAAAATCGGTGATTTTTTGGGTTTTTTAGAGTATTTTTATAATTTTTTATTATTTTGTCAGATTTTAGTTCATTTTTTTTGAGTTTAGTTTATATTTTATAATATAAGGAAGCGCGATAATCAGTGCAGATTTTGACGTTGGCAAAACTGCGATTCACTGCCTCCATTCAGTGCCACTAACGAGGTATTTATAAGGAAATAAAATGAAAAACGCACCGTATATCTGCATAATTGAAGACGAAGAATCAATTTCAAGGCTTATAAGCATGTATCTTAATAAAGAAAATATGGCCACGAAAGCCTTTTTTAATGCAGAAGATGCACTTTCTGCTTTTTCAGATTTAAAAGATTCGATTTTTCTTCCACAGCTCATTATTTTAGATTTAAATCTTCCGGGCATGAGCGGTTTTGACTTTCTTGAAGAAATGAAAAAACTTTTTGCAAAAAATATTCCACCAACAATCATTCTTTCGGCACGCGATTCAGATGAAGATATAATTAAAGGGCTTGGCTTTGGAGCTGATGAATTTATCACAAAACCTTTTTCTCCAAGCGTTCTTGTGGCAAGAATCAAAGCAATTTTGCGCCGCCAGAGTCTTTGCTGCGAAAAAGAAGATTCAATTGACTTCGGCGATTTTACAATTCTTTTAAATAGCTGCGTTCTCAAAAAAGGAAATCAAAAAATCCAGCTTTCTACAAAAGAATACGAAGTTCTCGAATATCTTGTTAAAAATGCAGGCCAGGTTCTTTCGCCAGATAAAATTTATAAAGCCATTTGGAAAGTTGAATTCGGCGACATTACAGCCGTTGCAGTTTATATTCAGCGTCTTAGAAAAAAAATCGAAGAAGATCCTGCAAAATGCAAATATATCAAAACCGAATTTGGAAAAGGCTATATTTTTTCAAAAGAAGCTATAAAATAGACTTATGACAATTAAAAGACAGTTTATAATTCTTTCCTCAACACTTATTGCAATTCCAATTTTGTGCACACTTTTTATTGTTTGTTACAGTTATTTTTATTCGCCAAACCGATATTATCTTACCGGAACAAACATTTTTGAAAATCTCGATGAATTAAATTTTACGCACAGCGATATTAACCGCATAAAAGCTTCAATCCGCAAGTTACCTTCAGATGTTCAGGTTTGCGCAATTCTTTCTGATACAGATGAAATTTTATATTCTTCAATTCCAGAATTAAAAGAAATTAATCATAGCGATGTAAAAATCTGGAATTTTATAAACGAATCTTCAAGCAAATATTTTTACCAGTTTTCTTCGCCGCCGCTAAAAAATTCAAAAATTTATGTTATAACGCGAGTCTCACGGCAAAGAGAAAAACACGAAAAACGAAAAGCACTTTACTCGGCTTTACTTTTAACGGTTTTTCTGGCAATTATCGCAAGCCTTATTTTGATTACATTGATTTCAAGAACAATTTTTAAATCAATTAAACGCGTTGAAAAATCAACGTACCAGCTTGCAGAAGGAAATTTAAACGAAATTATTGCGCACGAAAACGAATCGCTTCACGGAAACGAACTTACTGCAATTTTACAAAGCCTCGAAAAAATGCGCCGCGAACTGCTTGAAATCTTAGAACGAAAAAACCGTTTTATTATGGGAATCAGCCACGATTTAAGAACGCCGGTTGCAGTTATAAAAGGTTATTCAGAAGCTATAAAAGACGGAATTATCTGCGAAGCAAATGATATAAAAGACACTTTCGGGCTAATAGATTCAAAAACAATTCAGCTTGAACAAATGATTGACACTCTAATCAACTTTATGAAACTGAATAATTACGAAATCAAAGAGCAGCTGGTTCAAACTTCTATCACAAAAATCATAAAAAACTTTGCAAAATACGCAGAAATTACAGGCACCGTTTTTGACCGCAATATTAAAACTGATATTCAGATTGAAAAAGAAATCAAAGTTCCGCTAAATTCGCTTTTAGTTCAGCGCTCTTTTGAAAATATTTTCAGCAATGCAATCCGTTATACTAAAAAAAATGGCGTTATTGAACTTTGCGCATTTATTAACCAAACAAAAAATCAAAAATCAATAAAATTTCAAATAAAAGATGACGGAATTGGAATTGCACAAAAAGATATTCCGCACATTTTTGATATGTTTTACAGAGGAACTAATTCCCGCCGCGAAGAAGGAATGGGAATTGGGCTTTCGGTTGTAAAAAATATTATGGACACTCACGGCTGGAACATCACCGTCACTTCACAAAAAGGAAACGGCAGCTGTTTTACAATTGAAATTCCTCTTGAAAACTGCATTGAAGAATAAACCGGCAAAATTAATTTACAGCAATTCTTCGAGAAAAGTGTTCAAAAACAAAATTCCTTTTGAATTAAGCGCGTAGCGAACATCATCGTTTTCATTTTTTTGAAAAGCAAGGCCTTTCTTTTCCCAATCAGAAAAAAGCTCAAGAAATTTTTGCGGAAGCGGCTTTTTAAAACAGCTGAAAAACTGTTTTTTTGTAATTCCGCTTAATTTTCGCATTCCCATCATAAAAAACTCAAATTGCGAAGTTTCTAAAGTCAGTTTTTCCAAATTTTGCGGATAATTTTGCAAAGACTGATTTTTTTGATTTTGGTTCCAAAAACTGATGTATTTTTCAACATCGGTTGTATTTGTCCAGCGAAGTCCGGCTTCTTTTTCAAAACTTGCAGCATTTGCAATTTGCGATTCTTCATTTTCAAAAAACTGGTTGTAAACAGTTCCTGTAGCACCGCTTCCGCAGCCAATATAACCTTGATGATTCCAATAAACAAGATTGTGATGGCAGTTTTTTTCGGGCAAACTGAAATTTGAAACTTCATACTGGCTGTAGCCGTTTTTTTCCAAATAATCACGGCCGCAAAGCCAAAGTTTGTCCGCTTTATCAAAATCATAATCAAAAGCGCCTTGAGCTAAAGCTCGTCCCAAAGCGGTGTTTTCTTCAATCGTAAGCGAATAAAGCGAAATATGAGCGGGTTTTATTTTGCAAATCTGATTTATAGATTCCAAAAGATTTTTTTCGTCATCGCCGGGCAAAGCTGAAATCAAATCCACAGAAACATCGCCTTTCCAGTTATTTTGCAAAAGCTCTAATGCACGCTGATTTGTTTTTGAATCCGCTCGCCGGCCAACAAATTTTAAGCAATTTTGATTCATTGTTTGAATGCCGCACGAAATTCTGTTTACACCGCACTTTTGCAAAGTTTCCAAAAGTTCTTTTGTAACATCATCAGGATTTACTTCGACTGTGATTTCGCAATCTGATTCTAGGGCGGCGGCGCTTTTTATGCACGAAAAAAGTTCTTCAAAATCATTTTTGCTCAAAAGGCTTGGCGTTCCGCCGCCAATGTAAATAGTTTTCAGCGATTTTACATCAAAATCAAAAAAACGCTGTTTTATTTCATTGCAAAGAGAGTGAATATACCCAAAAGGAATGGACGATTTGCTGCAAGGCTTACTAAAAAAATCACAATAAGCACATTTTGAGAGACAAAAAGGAATATGAACATAAAGGGAGAAACATTTTTGAAACATAACTTCCCAAATTAGATTTCAATTAAAAAATCTTAAAATCTCTGAACGGAAAATAACACATTAAAGCCTTTGCGCTAATATCTTCTTTATTTACAGCGCCCCAAAGTCTTGAATCGTCCGAAGATTTTCTATTATCTGCAAGCACAAAATACTGATCTGAACCAAGTGTAAATTCTTCAAAAGAGCCTTTTACGCCAATTTCTGTATCCCACTCAGTTGGCGGAACATAAAAAGTAACATTATACGGTTCTTCGACAATTTCAAATTCTGTAAGAAAATGACGCTCGCCAGCAGGTTTTACATACAAAACATAATCCCGCATATAAATTGTATCGCCCGGAAGCGCAACTATTCTTCTTGTATGATATTTTGAAGAAGGAAGTTCTGAGTTTTCCAAAATCGAAATCTGCTGAGCAGTAAAAAAACGAACAAAACGGTCAAGCTGTCTTACAATAAAACTAGGCTTTTTATCATCTCGAGGTTTTAAAAGCACAACATCGCCGCGTGTATAATTTTTGATTACTGGCGAAAACATAACTACAGATTTTTCAGAAACATCAGGAATCATTGAAACAGAATGCTGTCTTACGGGAAACACTAAAAAAGAATTAACTAAATTTACAAAAACATAAAGACAAATCATAAATACAACAAAATGCACGGTGCGGCGATTTCGCTGTCTTTTTAACTGATATGAAAAAACATCTGCATTACGACTCAAAGCTCATTCCTTAAATTAAATTAGTTTTTCTTTAAAATATCACAAACAAATAATACTTACAATCAGGATTTTTGCATTATGACAATCTAAATTAAAAAAAACAGAGTGGAAGTAAGGTTGAAATACACTCTGAACGTCTTTTCTTCCTCTCCGTTTTTTTAAGTTATGTGTAACCAATCACAAGTTTTGTTTTTTTTATTTATTAAGAAGATAAGCCAGATGTGCTTTAGTAACACATAACTTGAAAGCAATAACACTATACTTTATAATAAGTAATTATGGCTGACAGAAAGATTATTGCAGAAAATAGAAAGGCTAGATTTGATTATTTTATTGAAGATACTTATGAATGTGGAATCGTACTTCAGGGCACAGAAGTCAAATCTGTAAAAAACGGAAACATCTCATTTCCTGACGCCTTTGCAGAAATTACAAACGGCGAGGTATGGGTAAAGAACCTTCATATTTCTGAATATTCTTTTTCTTCGATTTTCAATCACAATCCTGACAGGCCTAAAAAACTTCTTCTTCATGCAGAAGAAATTAAAAGGCTTATCAGGCGTGTAGATGAAAAAGGCTGCACTTTAATTCCATTGGATTTTTATCTTAAAGACGGGCGCGTAAAAGTAACACTTGGTGTTTGTAAAGGAAAGAAAATGTACGACAAACGCGCTTCTATAAAAGACCGCGATGTACAACGCGAAATTCAGCGCGAATTTGCAGGCAAGCTGAGAGGTTGATTTGACGGATAAAACAGATTTTCTGAAAAAATCAGCATTTATATCCATCATTCTCGCTTTATTTTCCTTCAATCTGAACGCACAAAGTTACAGCATTGATTATTATGGCATTGTATCAACTGAAATTGATGCTAATATGTCAAAAATGACAAGCGACCTTTATTACACTCAACTTTCTGAAATAACTGATTTTTCGGTTTCTGACAAAAGAACAAGCCCTTGCCTTTCAGAACGCCCGGACAGTTCAGCTTTTGCAAATTCCCGTCTTTCATTTTTTACACTTATCACAAAAGATTCAAAATCAGATACCTGGACAACAACTTATTTTGTAATCAATAAATCAAAAAATGAAGAACATTCAAAAGAAAAAATTTATGATTCTTTTTATAAGATTTTAATGGAACCTAAAGATGTTCTAAAAGATACAATAAAACAGCTTATTGAAAATGATACTTCGGCAACTGTAATTACAACTTCGATTCACGATAAACCTGTTCATTCAGCAACAGCAATTACTTCTACAGAAGAACTTTCTGGAACCTGGAGCGGCGAAGAAAACATCAACAAAATTGTAATAATGCGAGGCGGACGCGGTTTTGTAATTTTCAAAAACGGCGCTTCTATGAATATAAACGTGGAACTTTCATCAAAAACAAAAGAAGTTGTTATAACTCAAAAAGGAAACGCAAACGCGTCGTTCTATCCGGAATTACGAAGACAAGTAGCCTTAACGGCCGCAGTTTCGGCTAGCCCAATAAAATGGACGCTCGTTTTATCAGATTCAAATACGTTAAAAGGAAAAAAAGAAACTTTGCTTCCCGACGGAGACAGTTACAAATCAGGAAGCATAAACGTTACCTGGACAAGAATCAACTAAATCAAAAAAACTGCATTGCGCAAAAACAAAACACACGATTCGCGTTTGCTCACGCGCATTTTTATCAAAAAATCTAAATCTGCGGAAGCTCGTAAACTGGAATTCCTGTTACAATTGGCTTTTTGTTTTTTCCAAACGAAACTTCACCGCGGCTTAAATCATACAATAAAAACGCAAACGCCATCATAATTGCAAAACAAAGTCCGGTAATTTTACAAACACTTTCAGGCAAAAAATCCGGATCTTCGTGGCGCAAAACCGTTCCGGTATCATAAAGAGTTGTTTGAGCTGGGCGAAGCCCGGTGATTTTTACAAGTTTTTCTCCGTCGCTAACATAATCAAGTTTATGAGCATAAGAAGCAATTACAGCGCGGTCATTTTGTAAAGCTGCAAGTTCAAGAGAAAGTTCACTATTAATATTTTGAATTTCAGAAGTTTGTCTGCTGATTACACGTTTTTGCTCTTCAAGTTTGTTAAAACAATGAAGACTGTTCTGCCCAAAACTAATTGAAAGCAAAACGTAAACAAAGGTTCCGAAAAAAATTGCCGCCAGATACTTAGCACGATACATAGATAATTAATATATCGGTAATTATTTCTGTTTTCTGAAATGAAAAGCTATGTTATAATTTAAAAAAAATAATATAGTAATAACTCTATTTTTTTTCGCGGCTCCTGCCGATAAAGAAGTATATTACTATCCGAATGAGAGGAATTATATGAGTAAATCTGATGACAATACAAATGAACTAGAAAGTTACGGTGTCTGGGTTAAAAATTCCACAGGGAATGACAGCGTTTCTGAGCCCCAAGCAGAAACATCGGATGAACTGAATCTTGATACAGGAAGTTTGGATTTACCAGATTTTGATGATTCCGAATTTTCAGATATATTTAACGAAAGTTCCGAAAGCGATAATCAAATTAACCTTGATGATTTTGGAAGTGAAGACGATACTACGCTAAGCGATGATGAATTAGCAAATATTACAGACAGCGTTTCTGTTGAACAGGTTGAAGCGCCACAAGATAATCAAGACAATATAGATTTTTCTGATATTACAGGCGAAACTCAAGAAGAAACAACGGAAGATTCTATTGATTTTTCTGATTTTACTGCAGAAAGCAGCGAAATTTCAGAAGATTCAACTGATTTTTCAGATTTTACTGCAACCGACGAAGATTCTCAAACTTCACAAGAAGAAGCAATTGATTTTTCTTCTGACGATTCAGAAACTCAGGATATTGATTTTTCAGAAATTTCTGCAGATTCAACTACTTCAGAAGAATCTTTAGACCTTTCTGATTTTGGCGCAGAATTTACAGACGAACAAAGCGCAGCGCTCGAAAATAACGACCAGGAATCAGACAATTCAGAAGAAGTTTCTTTCAGCGACAGCGAAGAAATCTCTCTCGACGATTTTATGGACGGCGGCTTTTCTGATGAATCAGTTGCAGCTGGAAACAACGGTTACGAACCTGGTGCCGAACCTAAAATTTCATCAGAAACCGAAGAACTTTCGCTCGACGATTTTATGGACGGCGAATCTTTTGAGTCCGAAGCAGAATCTTCAAAAGAAGAAGAAACAATAGAAGACGAAGCGCCTCTCGATATGGACATTAGTTTTGATGATTCTGTAGAAAGCGTTGAAACAGAAGACAATCTTTCTCTCCAGAATTCCGATGATGATGACGAAGACGAGCTTGATTTTGTTACAGACGATTCTGAAATTGCAGAAGAAAATGTAAATCAGGAGCCTGTTCAAGATGTTAATATAGATGATTTTGATTCAACTTTTGCAGCAATTGATTCTTCTGAACCGGTTAGCTCTGGCGATTCAAATCTAAACACAGAAGATATTGACCTTTCTGACTTTGGAATTGACGCAAATGCCGAAGAAACTCCAATTGTTCAAGACGTTGAAGAAGCTAAAAATAAAGAAAAAGCTGTTGATTATGACCTTTCTGTTGGCGATGAAAACACTTCGGCCGCTCCGGTTGTAAACGAAATCAAATCTGATTCAACAGAACAAAGCGCAAACACAACTTCAGTTGATAATTCTTTGCTTCAGCAGATTGTTTCTGAGCTTTCAAATCTCAAAAACGAAATGAATATGCTCAAATCTAATCTTGCAGAAATCAAAACTCACGATAATTCTGCTGGAGCGGCAATTGCTGCCGGAGCCGCTGGCCTTGCTGTGGGAGCTGCCGCTGCGGCTGTTGCAAGCGACAGCGAAGATAAAGGCGGATTTTTTAGCGAGGAAGATGAAGACGAAACAATCGCACTTTCGGGCGATGAACTTGACAATATAATGAATACCGCAGATTTTTCTGAATAAAATTCACAGGAAGCTTCCGAAGAAGATATTATCGTTGAAGATTCAGAAGAGCCTGTAATTGAAGAAACTGCAATTAATGAGCCAATTTTGGACGATTCTTCTGAATCGCAGGAAATTGATACAGAAACAGCGCCTTCTTTTGAAGAAATTATCGAAGACGCTCCAGTTCAGGAATCTGATACAATAATTGATGAATCTGTTATTGCGCCTGAAGAAGCAACTATTGAAGAATCTCAATCAATTGAAAACGATATTGAAAATGCTGTTTCAACTGAGCAGGATACTTCGCTAGACGACATCAGCTTTGACGACGAAAAATCAAGCGAAGATCTTTCTTTTGATTTTTCTGATGAAAAACTTGAAGAGCCTGAAATTGACAATTTCATTCCAGACGGAAATGACGAACTTTACGAAAATGAAGATTTGCCAGACGAAATCTCAATTCCAAAAGAAGAGGATTTGCTTGTAGAATCTAATTCTTCTGATTTTATGGATTCTGTAAAAGAAACTACAGACGAAGAAACTTCTGCTCCAGAAATTGAGCAATCTTCTGATTCAGATATTCCAACTGTAGACAAACTTCTTTCCCCAGAAGACGAAGAAGCCTCTTTTGATTCAGATGATGCGCCTTTCTGCACAGTTGATAATCTTATTAGTGCTTCAGAAAGTGAAGCTGAACAGCCTTTGCAAAACGAAACTTCAAACGAAATTATAGAAGAAACAGAAGTTCCTTCTGTAGATGCGATTATTGCTGATTCACAAGAAGACGAGCCTGTAATAGAAGAAACTTCGGTTAATATCGAAGAAAACAGCGAATCTTTTGATGAAGTTGATAATCTTGACAACAATCTTTCAGAAAGCAATCTTGCTTATTTGGATAAAAACGACACAACCGAAGAATCTATGGCAAACACAGACTTAAAACAAGACATTAAATCGGTGCTGCTCTATATGGATCAGCTTCTCGAAAATCTTCCGGAAGAAAAAATTGTTGAATTTGCAAAATCAGAAGAGTTTGTAACTTACAAAAAACTGTTCAATGAATTAGGATTGTCTTAATATGGGACTTTTATCGCGCGCCAGAGTTTTGGATAACAATCCAGGCCTGGCATTTTCTGATTTTGTTTTAAAAAATTCATTAAAAACTTGTGCCGTTCTCGAATTAAAAGATAATAATTATTTTATCGCACAAAGTATTGGCTTTGACGCTTTTACAATTTCTTCTTCCATTTCAACCAGCGATTTTTGGAATGGAGTTTGCGCGGAAAATAAAAAGATTTATTATTTTGATGAGCAAAACGCAATTTTTCCTTTTCTTCAGCTTTTTTCTGAAGCATTTAAAGAAGATTTAAGCGAACTTTCTGTTTATAAAAACTCTAAAAATCAGATTTTTATTTGTAAAGGAAAATTAAGTGAACAGGCGGCCGCCGATTTTGAAAATCTAAATGATAAAACTCACCAGATTGATTTTGAAAAACTGAATCAAAATATTAAAAGCGGCTCTTTTGTTTTAAAATTTGAAATTGATTTTTGCGAAGCGGTTGAAAGTTTTTTGGAAACTGAAATTGCAGGCCAAAGACAATTTTTTCCGGAAATTAAGAACGCAATTTTTATGGAACTTTACAACAAATTTGCCTGCAATTTTAATTTTGTTGACGCAACTAAATATGTTTTGAACGGAAAAATCAAAACTATTCTTATTGCAGACAAAAATTATTCTGTTGAACTAATTACAAATCATTTTATCTTAAATTTGCGCGAAGTTCTTGCAAACTTTGCCGAACTTATAAACTTTGAGTTTTTGGGAACTTCAGAATCAGGCGCAGAAACTCAAGATTTTCTAAAGGCGGACTAAACTTGCAAATCACCATTCAAAAGGCAAAAAATGGAGAAGAAACAGCTGTTGTAAACGGCCATTTTCTTCACTCAAGTTACGCGCCGCAAAAAGAAGCCCAGCGTTTTGCAGAAACTCTTGAATTAACTTATGAGCCTTGCTGCATTATAATTACTGAGCCTGCCCTATCCTATTGCGCCGGCTTTTTACGAAAAAGGTTTCCAAATATCAAAATTGGCGCAATCAGATATTGTAAAGATTTTTTTCAATACAACAGCCATTTTGATTTTGTTTTGAATTTTTTTGAACATTCGGATTTTGAAAATTATCTTGAATCCTGCTTAAACGAAGAAGAACTTTTAAAAACTTATTTTATCAGCTGGAAACCTTCGAGCGCAGTTTTTGGTGAAATTGACAAACTGGTTTGGGATTCAATAAAAAAAAGTTTGGAAAGAGCAAAAACACTTTTGATTACAAGGCAATATTTTGAAAAAAAATGGTTTTTGAACAGTTGTAATCTTGTAAGCAAAATCAAAAATGTTCAAACCTTTAATTATCCGGTTAATTTTGATGTTTTGATTATTGCTTCGGGCCCAAGCCTAAAAAGCAAAATCAATTTTATAAAAGAAAATCAAAATAAGTTTTTTATAATTTGTCTTTCTTCAGCAATTAGCGTTTGTTATGCAAATCAAATTATTCCGGATTTATGTATTTCTACAGACGGCGGATTTTGGGCTGGCGAACATTTAAAAAAACTTGAAAAAACAAATGTTGTAACAGCCCTTGCCTGCGAATCTTTTTGCAAAACTTCACTTTTACAAAAATTACAAATTTTACCGCTAACTTATAACGAAGGAATTTCAAGCGAAATTTTTAAAGCGGCTGACTTAAAATCAACAAAAATCGAAAGAAACGGAACTGTAAGCGGAACGGCTTTAATGTTTGCAATTCAATATTTTACAAAAAATATTTATTTTTGCGGGCTTGATTTAGCATGTGCAAAAGGCTTTCAGCACACTCAGCCAAACGAACTGGAACAAAACGCAGCCATAAAAGATAACCGGATTTTTTCTAAAGAAAAAAGAATTGCCGCTTCTGGTTTGAATTCACAAAGCCTTGAAATTTACAAAAACTGGTTTTGTAATAACGAAGTAAAAATGCAAGGCAGAAAAGTTTTTAGAATTATCGAAGAAAATGAACGCAAAAACAATTTAATTTGGATTCAAGATATAAATCAAAATGAGCTTAAAAAGCTTTGCGAAAAAAATCAAAAAATTGGCGCAAGCGAAAAAGCAAAACTTTTTAGCAAAATTGATTATTGTATAAACCGCAAAAAAATTCTTGAACTTTTGAATGATAATTGTGTCGCTGAAAACTGGAAAAAACTTCTTTTTCCGATGGACTATTTTTTACTTTCGCATAATCCCCAAAATATTGAAACTAAACAAAAAATCGATTTAGAATGGGAAAAACTCAAAAAAAAGGCGCAAGAGGTTTTTGATGAAGATTTATAAAGAATTTATTCAGACAAAAAACGAAACACAAATTCCAGTTTTCCAAAGCGGAAGAACAATGGAATCGCGCTACAATCCACAAAATGAAGCGCAAAAACTTTGCGACGCAACTGTTTCAAACGCGGGCTTTTTTTTGGTAACCGGAATTGGAAGCGGCATTTTTTTGGAAATGCTTTCAAACAAATTCAAAAATGCAAAAATTGTGGCTCTTGAACTTTACAAAGAAGATATTGATTTTTTAAGAACGCAGGAAAAAGTCAGGCTTTTGGAAAAAAACGAAAATATTGTTTTTTGCACTCTTTTGGAACTTGAGCAAACGCTTGTAAATCATTATATTCCGGCAAAATACGGCGATTTTCAGGTGATTGAGCAGCGCGCCTGGATAAACGAAAATAAAGAAAATTTGGGCGAACTCCAAAGTATTATTCAAAAAACGCTTGGAATTATTTCGGCGGATTATTCGGTGCAGGCGCATTTTGGAAAAATCTGGAATCATAATATTTTGAATAACGCTCGCCTTTCGCAATTTTCAAAAAGCGCAAAAAATTTTTGTATTTCTAAAAATGACCTTGAAAAAACTGCGGTTATTGTTGCAGCCGGCCCTTCGCTCGATAAAACGCTTTGTTTACTTAAAAAGCCCGGCGATTTTTTTGTGATTGCAACCGATACTGCAAATTCTGTGCTTGAAAAATCTGGAATTTTTGCGGATTTAGTTATTTCAATTGATGGACAAGCCGTTTCTTATAATCATTTTATAAAACCATTAAAAGCAAATACAACTGCAAAAAATTTTGCCTTTGATTTTTGCGCAAATCACAGCGCAGCAAATAAAACCGCCCAATTTTCAAGCCCGATTTTTTTCTGTTCAGGGCACCCGCTGTCTTCATTAATTAACCAAAGAAACAATCAAAACTTTCCTTTTGTTTTTTCCGGCTCGGGAACTGTTACAATTTCTGCAATTGATTTTGCAGTTCAAGCAGGCTTTTCAAAAATCAAAATTCTTGGCGCTGATTTTTCTTACAAAAATGGAAAACCGTACGCAAAAGGAACTTATTTAGACTCACTTTATAATATAGAAGCAAACAGACTAAAAACAAGCGAAACGCTTTTTTCAAAACTGATGTTTAGAACGCCTTTAATTAAAATGCAAGAAAATTCCTACACAACGCAGATTCTCGAAGCTTACAAAACTTCTTTAGAAAAATATCTTATTGGAAAAAAAATCAGCTTTGTCAAAAAAGATGATTTTTATGAACTTGAAATCAAAAGCAAATCTAATAATCAGAATTTTTGTAAAAAAGAAATTTCGGCCAATTTTTTTGCTTCTTTTATGAGTGATTTTTCAAAAGAAAATCCAAAAGATGTTGAATTTCCGCTTCTTCCTTTTATTGCCTGGCTTCGCAAAAATCAAAATCACAAAAATGATTCTTACGAAGATTTACTAAAACTTGCTTTCAATAATATTGTAAGTTATAATGAATAATATGAAAAACCGATTTATAACAGTTTATTCAATAATTGCAACTTTTGTTTTAATTTTTTCGCTTAGTTTTTTCGGCTATAATCTTTACAACGAATATTCCATTAATTCTATAAAATCGCAAACAAAATACGAAACGCTTTTAAACGACTTACGAACAATCAGCTACAATAATATGCAAAATGATTCTGAATATTCTAAATCGATTCAAAATGCAATTGGCGACACAAACGATTATGCTTTTATTCAGATTAAACGCAATAACGAAACGGTTGCTTATTTTCCGGCCGATAAATTGCGCGAGGAAACGGATTCTCTTTTTACTAAGTTTCACAAGGACGAACTGAATGTTAATAAGCAAACTGTTTCGATTGTCTGCACGCTTTATTTGATTCATCCGGATTCGATTTATTATTATGCAAAGATTTCATTTTTAATGGTTTTGATAATCACGGTAATTACAATTATTATGATTGTTTATCTGAAAATTTCGGAAGATGATTCTGATGTTATTTCTTATAGCGAAGATTTTGAAGAAGAAGCTGAAATAGAAAATAACACAGAACAAGAATTTAAAACGCCAAGCGAAGCTGAAGTTGAAAGTGACGTTGAGCCAAATTATGAGCCGGAAATTGATTCTGAAAATGAAGCGCAAATCAAAGAAGCTGAAGAAGAATTTTCTGCTCAAATTGAAGCCGAAAATCAAACTAAAGAAATTGAGAAACCTTCTGCAGAAGTTACTCCCGAAGAAGTTCAGGCAATTTTTGCTGAGCCGCTTACTGATGAACAGCAGGCAAAACTTCCGATTGAAGATTCATTTCCGCAGAATTATAATGAAAACCAAAACGCAGATTCTGAACCAACCGGACTTTTTGATCCGCAAACTGGAATTGGCTGGGAATCTTATCTTCATACGCGCCTTGATAATGAAATTGACCGCGCAACCGCTTCGGAAATTGACCTTTCGCTTTTTGTAATTAAACTTGCTGAAATCACAACTGCAAGCGAAGAATACAAAAATGTTTGCAATTATCTGGCAATTCAGTTTCAATTTAAAGATTTGCTTTTTGAACGAAATCAAGACAGCATAGTTGCTCTTAAAATCAGCATGAATATTGATGAAGCCTTAAATCTTGCTGATAAACTTTACAGCGATATATGCAATATTATTAATTCACAAAATTGCCGAATCGGAATATCTTCGCGCTCAATCAGAATGGTTACCGGCGACAGACTTTTGCTTGAATCTGAACAGGCACTTGTGCACACTGATTCAAGTTCGCCAATTATTGCGTTCCGCGTAGATTCAGAAAAATACCGTCAACTTATGGAGCAAAATCAGGCTTAATTTATAAAGCCGTTTAGTCTTCCTTTTGAGAGTTTTCGTCACTTTCTGATTCTGAAGCAGCTTCGCTTTCAGCAACTTTCATAAGTTCTTTATATTTATCTTCAAAAGTTTTTAGATTTTTGTTTTCAGGATATTCAGTTTTTAGAGTCTGATATGAATCAACAAATTTTTGGGCATATTTTTTTTCAAACTTTTTTTCATCGGCAGCAAGAACCGCAAGATAGTTTTCAAGATATTCATGACTTTTTGGCTGAACCTGCAAAAGCTCTTCATAAATCAAAATGGAATTCTTAAAATCGCCTTGCATTGAATAAATATAAGCAACGCTTGCTTTTAGCGAAGCATTTGTGCTGTCGCGCTCAATCATTTTTTTGTAAAGCGGAAGTGCATGATCCCAATCTGAAGTAAAAACGTAGCACTTTGCAAGTTTGTATAACGAAGCCCAATATTGCTCGTCTTTATTCATCGCAAGTTCGTAATATTCTGCAGCTTTTTTATAATCTTCAAGCTTAAAATATGCTTCACCAAGATTATAATATTCAACATAAATATTACGAAGTTTTACATTGCTCTGCCCTGGAACCGGAACAGAAAGCTTTGTTGTTTCGCACGAGAAAAAAAGCAATGTACAAGCGGCTAAAAGTTTAGCCAAGAACGACTTTTTCAATTTCATAAAGCTGTGATTTATAAAGGCCTGAAATATTGTGACCATAATCTGCAATCAGCTGAATCATATTGCGCGGAGCGTCTTTTGTGTCGCAGCCGTTTAAACGGTCGCCGGCATCACCAAGACCTGGCATAATGTATGCTTTTTCGTTCATAACCGGGTCAAGCCACAAAGTGTAGCAAGTGCAGTTTTCGAGCGCACGAGTTACGCGAATTGAGCCTTTTAATGTAGAAATTGTATTAAAGAAAGCTATCGACTTTGGTCTAACGCCCTGACTCTGAAGATATTTTACAACTGTTACAAGAGAACCGCCAGTTGCATTCATTGGATCTGCAAAAATCAAATCTTTTCCGTCGAGTTGTTCGAGGTTAAAGAAGGATTTATTGAGGTCCATAATGTATTCCATATCAGATTCGTTTTTTGTGTCGTTGCGGCTGATTTTAAAAAGTGCAAACGGAGTTTTATAGCCGTGACTTGAATATTCCTGGATTTCCTTAGACATAATCATACTTGGAAGAAGTGCTCCTCTAAGCATTACGCACATAACTGTATTTTCAATTTTGTGGTCAATGTCCGGAATTTTATGAACTGCGTAATTTTGAACCGGAAATGTTACCGGAGTTTTTACAACAATATGGCCTTTTTTATCTGAATGCTGATCTGTATAAGCCATACGAAAAAGCATTTCATAAGCGCGCTGGCTGTAATACATAAATTCCTGATGATCAGTTCTTTCGTCGCGGAGTTTTGAAATAACGCGAGAACATTCAGCGTGAGCGCCTTCTTCTGTTACAAAAGAATAAACTTTGATGTTTGAATGCTTTGCGCAGATTTTCTGCATTTCATGGCCAAGTCTATCATAACCTTCGATGATTTTTGCTTCATCTTTTGGCTCAAAAGATTTCATTGTATCTTTAAACATTACTTCAAGATTTTTTAAATCAGCTAAATCTTCTGAAGTAAGATAGCCGTCTAAATCTTCTGCTTTAAGAATAATTTTATTATCGTCTGCCATTTTCAAAACTCCTTTTTATTATAGTAAAAGCAATTGATAAAGCTGCTTTTTGTCAATCCTGATATTATGAATCAAAAGTTCGTTGTCGCCAATAATTTCATCATCTGAATTTGTAAGACCAAATGCAATGTTTAAGAGCGCGCGTCCGGCTTTTAGATAGGTTACGTTTTTGAATCTAAAACTTAAATCAAGCAAATATTGGCTGTCGAATTTTGGATCAGTTTTAAAACTTCCTTTTACGTCAATAAGTTTTAAATCAAGTTGTGTGCCAGTTAGAATTGTAAGAAAAGATTGCGGCTTATTTGCAAAAAATCTGATTTCAGTTTCGGCGCCTTTTAGATAAGCGATAAGTTCATCATCTAAATCTGTATAAAGCTCGTTTGCGTTGTCGTACGGAAGATTTACAAGCGAATCATATTTATCAAGCATTACATCAATATCGCGACCAATACAAGCGATTTTTGAAGAAGGAAAGCTCATATCAATATCGCCGCTGTAAACTTTATAAACAGAAATACTGTTTTTTGGAACATAATCCGAAATTTTCCAGCCGTTTTTGTTGTTCAAAATCTTTGGAAGAAAACTTCTTGGAATATTTCCGTCTATTGCAGCCTGAAGTTCAGTTCCATAGCGGGAACGATTCAAGCCGCAATAAATTTTATTTATGTGGCCAGAAATTATTTTCGCATCTGATTCAGAAATATCTTCGCCAACGCTACAAATTATTCGTTCAATAAGAACTGAATCGGCAGCCTTTGGAACTGCGAGATAAAAAGCACTATTGTTATCAATCAATTCCAAAGGATCAACCGGTCTTCCAGCAGGCGCAGATTTACAGCCCGCAAAAAGACTTGTAAAACCGAGTAAAATTACAGAAATTGCAGCGGCTGAAAGCCGCCAGAACTTATGCTTTTTCAACAGTAAAACTCCATTTTTTATCATCTGCTTCAACTTCAAAGGCGCATGAAAGTGAGGCATTCCATTCTACTTTTGAAGCAAGAGTTTCGTTTGCAATGTAATCTGCAAACATTTTGTATGCTGCTTCCAAATCTGCGTCTCCGCCAAGCACAAGGTTAATTCTGTCGGTTACATTGTAGCCGTTTTCCTTACGCTGATTCTGGATTCCGCGAATAAGGTCGCGAACATAGCCTTCTTTTTTGAGTTCGTCTGTGATTTTTGAATCAAGACCAACTGTAAGAGTTCCGTCATTCAAAACCTTAAGATCATCTTTTTCAAAGCGTTCAACAATTACTTTTGATTCATCAAGTTCAACAGCTTTTCCGTCTACATCAATAGAAAGTTTTGTGCCGTCAAGAATTGACTGAATCTGCTCGCTTGAAAGAGTCTGAATAATGCCGGCAGCCTGCTTCATAAGAGGGCCAAGCTCTTTTCCAAGCACTTTAAAGTTTGCCTTTGCCTTGTATTCAACAAGTTCGTCTTCGCGGTCGTGGAATTCAACCTTTTTAACGTTCAATTCTTCGGCAATAGTATCCTGCATTTCAGACAAAACTGATTTTTCGTTTGGATTGCGAGTTACAAGTGCAACGCTTGCAAGTGGCTGGCGGTTTTTAAGATTAAACTGATTTCGCAAGCTGTGTCCCATAGAAACTGCCTTCTGTACAGTTGCCATCTTGAACTCAAGTTCTTCGTTAATCCAAGCATTGTTTGGTGCTGGATAGTTACAAAGGTGAACAGATTCTATGTCTTCACTTGTCTTAAGATTCTGATACATTTCTTCTGTAATAAACGGAACAAATGGCGCTGCAACAAGTGCAAGAGTCTTAAGCGCAATATAAAGAGATTCGTAAGCTTCTGCTTTGTCGCTGTCATTTTCTGATTTCCAGAAGCGGCGGCGGCTTCGGCGGATATACCAGTTGTTAAGCTCGTCAATAAATTTAACAATTGGATCAATAGAGCCAGACAAATCATAAGAATCCAAAGCTGCTGTAACTTCTTTAATAAGATTCTGAGTAATAGACAAAAGCCATGCATCAAGCGGATTTGTCGGAGTTTTATTATCAAAAAGATGTCCGGTTGGTGTTACTTTATCAATATTTGCATAAGTTACAAAGAATGAATAAGAGTTCCACCAAGGAATTATAATTGATTTAAGTACATCGCGCACCCCTTCGTCGCTATAGCGGATTTCATCTGCCTTAACAACAGCTGAGTGCATAAGGAAAAGACGGATTGCGTCTGCGCCAAACTTGTTGATAGCTTCAACAGGGTCTGTGTAATTGCGCAGAGACTTAGACATTTTGCGTCCGTCGCTTGCAAGTACGATTCCGTTTACAATACAGTTTTCGAAAGCTGGCTTATCAAAAAGCTGAGCTGCAAGAACTGTAAGTGTATAGAACCAACCGCGAGTCTGGTCAAGACCTTCAGAAATGAAGTTTGCAGGGAAGTTCTTTTCAAACTTTTCTTTATTTTCAAAAGGATAATGCTGCTGTGCATAAGGCATAGAACCTGATTCAAACCAGCAGTCAAACACTTCTGGAATACGGCGCATTGTGCCCTTTCCGCATTTTGGACATTTGAAAGTAATTTTATCAACAAACTGCTTGTGCAAATCTTCTGGGTAAGTTCCGCTCAAATCTTTAAGTTCCTGGCGGCTTCCAACACATACAGTATGCTTACAATCAGGATCATCACAGCGCCAGATAGGAATTGGGTTACCCCAGTAGCGGTTACGGCTTACAGCCCAGTCGCGCGCTCCTGCAAGCCACATACCAAAGCGGCCTTCTTTTATGTGGTTAGGCTGCCAGTTGATTTTGCTGTTAGCGCGGAGAAGAACGTCGTGATAATCAGCTACCTTAACGAACCAGCTTCCAATTCCGCGATAAATCAATGGAGAACCACATCTCCAGCAATGTGGATATGAGTGAACTACAGAATCTCTCTTAACGAGTTTTCCTTCGTCCTTGAGACGCTTCATAATATCTTTATCAGCATCTTTTACAAAAATTCCCTGATAGTCTGGAACTTCTTTTGTGAACTTACATTCAGCATCAATTGGTTCAACGTTTGGAACACCTGAACCGCGGAATACCTTATTATCTTCTTCACCAAAGGCTGGAGCAATATGAACAATACCAGTACCGTCTTCTGTAGAAACGTACTCTGCATTGAACATTCGGAAAGCACCCTTTTCGCACTTCTGTCCGCTCATTTCTTCGCAAACTTTTGGATCTTTTAGATTTGCAAAATATGGGAACAGCGGCTCATACTCAGCACCAATAAAATCTTTACCTTTATGGCGATAGATGATTTCGTAAGCAGCTTCATCTTTGTAATATGCAGAAAGACGAGCTTCTGCAAAAATATAGAAGTCTCCGCTTTCTTTATCCAAAATCTTTACATAATCAATTTCAGGCCCCATACATAGTCCAAGGTTTGAAGGCAAGGTCCAAGGAGTTGTTGTCCAGGCAAGGAAGTAAGTTTTTCCGTTTGCCATATCAGGATCATTTACACCTTCTGGAGCCTTAGTAATCTTAAAGCGTACAGTTACAGTCTGATCCTGAACATCTTTATAGCCCTGTGCAAGTTCATGTGTTGAAAGTACAGTAGAACAGCGTGGACAATATGGAAGAATATATTTACCTTCGTAAATCAAACCTTTGTCCCAAAGTGATTTTGCAACCCACCAGATAGATTCCATAAACTCAGGATTCATAGTCTTGTAGTCGTTATCAAAATCAACCCAGCGTCCCATACGAGTGATTGTTTTGCGCCATTCTGAAGTATATTTAAGAACGGAAGCCTGGCAAGCTTCGTTAAACTTGTCGATTCCGTAATGTTCAATTTCGTGTTTAGAGTTTAAGCCAAGCTCTTTTTCAATCAGATTTTCAACAGGAAGACCGTGGCAGTCCCAACCAAAGCGACGCTCAACACGTTTTCCTTTCATTGTCTGATAGCGTGGAATAATATCTTTAATTGTAGATGGAATAAAGTGTCCGAAGTGTGGAAGGCCTGTAGCAAACGGAGGACCATCATAAAAAACAAAATCCTCTGCCCCTTCTCTCTGGCTAACTGACTTTTTAAAGATGTCGTTATCCTGCCAGAATTTCAATACTGATTCTTCCTGTTTTGGAAAATCAACTTTTGGATCAACCGGTTTAAAGCTCATTAAAGTATCCTCTAAAAATTTATAATCTTCTTATTATGACACAAAACGTTATTTTATTCTATATGTGCACGAAAAACGTTAAAAATAACGACTGTAACAGCATATTACAGAAAAGATTGACTAATCAGATTTTATCAAATAGAATTATATAGTTATGGACAAGAAAAAATATAAACAGGAAATACCTATCTGCTTTGCAACGGACGATAATTATGTTCCATTTTTAGCAGTAGCACTTGCATCACTTTTTGATAATGCATCAAAAGAAAACTTTTACAAAGTATTTGTTCTGACATCTCATTTGACAGAAGAAAATATGAACAGCATTAAAAAACAAGCTGTAGAAAATTCTTCAATTGAGTTTGTTCAGCTTTCTAAAGAACTTGATAAAGTTCAAAATATGTTCCACCTGCGCGACTATTATTCAAAGGAAACATATTACAGAATCTTTATTCCAAATCTTTTTCCACAATACCAAAAAGTTCTTTATCTTGATTGCGACATTACAGTTTTAGCTGATGTTAGCGAACTTTATAATACACAAATTCACGGCTATTACGTTGCTGCAGCTCAAGAAGAAGTTATGCAGACTTTTGATGTATTTGGAAATTACGTTGAACAGGCGGACGGAATTAATAGAAAAGAATATTTCAATGCTGGTATTCTTCTTATAAATTGCCGCCGCTGGAGAAACAAACTTATTGCAGAGCGCTTTGTGGATCTTTTGAACCGCTATAAATTCCGCGTTGTTCAAGATGAAGATTATCTGAACGTTCTTTGCAAAACCAACGTAAAAAAGATTTCTCTTGGCTGGAATAAAACATCATACAAAAATGATGATTTTGATGACAAAGATTTAAAGATTATCCATTGGAAAATCAACTGGCGCCCTTGGAAATACAAAGATGTTCTTTACGAAGAATATTTCTGGAAGTACGCAAAAATGACCGACTTTTACGACAAGTTGATTCAAATGCGCGATTCAAGAACCGACGAAGATAAAAAGAAAGATGAACTTCTTATGGAAAATCTTTCGAGAATGGCTCAGGAAGATGCTGATGATCCAAATAACTATTACAGAACTGGCGGTAAAAAAGGCTTGTTCGGAAGCATTTTCACAACCATTTTGACAATCATAAAATTCAGAAAAATTATTAATGCAACAATTTTCAGGCGGAAAAAATGATTGAAAAAGATAAGGGCAGACTCGAAGTTCTTGCCCGAATTGAAGAATTTGAAAAAAAAGGCTGGTTTTCAAAAGATGTTGAAGAGGATCCTCCAACAATTCCTTTAACTCCAGATAAAGTTGATTATCTCAATAAAAAGTTTAAAAATAAACTTGCAACTTTCTTTGTAAACATTGGCGCAAAGCATTTTATAAAAAAACTTGTTACAAGCGGCCAGCTGATTATCAAAGACATTCGCGGAATTGAAAACTATGAAGCGGTAAAAGATTTGGGTGTAATTATCACTTGTAATCATTTTAACCCTTTTGATAGCTTTGCAATTCATTATGCTCTTTTTCCATATATGTATAACGGAAGCGGTAATGTTCTTTACAAAGTTATTCGCGAAGGAAATTACACAAACTTTCCAGGTCTTTACGGATTTTTCTTTAGACATTGCAACACTTTGCCATTGAGCTCAAACTTTTCTACAATGAAGAAATTTATGGAATCAATGAAAGTTTTGCTCAAACGCGGAGAAAAAATTCTCGTTTATGCAGAACAGGGAATGTGGTGGAATTACAGAAAACCTCGCCCGCTTACAGCTGGAGCTTTTAAGTTTGCCGCTGAAAGCAAAGTGCCAGTTCTTCCAATTTTTATCACAATGAATGATTCAGACAAAATCGGAGCAGACGGATTTCCTATGCAGGAATACACGCTGCATTTTCTGAAACCGATTTATCCAGATGAATCAAAAAACACAAAAGAAAATATGGAATATTTAAAAGACAAGAATTATGAAATGTGGAAAGAAGTCTATGAAAAAGTATATGGAATTCCACTCACCTATTCTTGCGACAACTAAGAGGAATTATGCTGCTTTATATTTTTGCCATTGGATTTACAATGGTTTTAGTTTTTTGCGGAAACTTTTTTTGGTTTCCAATTGAAATGTCATTGTTAAAAGTTTCGCTGCTTACATTTATGCTTCCATTTTTAATTGTTGCCTGGGACGGAATTTTTGCAACAATTATCCGCCATGCTTTACCGGCAAAATGGTTTTCTAAAGATTTAAAGATTAATCAGGTAAGTAAAGGCGAATGTAAGTTTTATGAATTGCTTGGAATAAAATATTGGAAAGATCACGTTTTGGAACTTGGAATGTTCACAAGTTTCAGCAAGAAAAAAGTTGCAGATCATAACGATCCGGCTTACGTTGAGCGATTCATTTTGGAATGCAATTACGGCGTTGCAGTTCATCTTTGGAATCTGATTTTAGGATTTCCATTAATGCTGTTTTTTCCGGATTATATCGCAATTCGTTTTATTTTGCCGGCTGTTATTGCAAATTCAGTTTTAAGTCTTTTACCGCTTATGATTTTGCGCTATAACATTCCGCGCCTTGAGCGGCTTTTGGCTGTATTAAAGAAAAAAGCAGAACGTGCAGAAAAATCAGCTGCAAAAACTTCTGCAAATTCGTAAAAATTTAATGACCGGCGCGCGGCCCAAACTCTTTTTGTCGGGCTCGCACCTGTTGAATAATCTGATTATTCTGTTCTAGTAAATCAATTAAATCCCAATGCCAGTCTAAATCCGAAGGCGGAAAAAGCGCTGGCGGATCTGGCTTTCTGCGGGAATTAGCCTGTTTTACAATTTCAATAAGCAGTTCAAAAGTGTCTTTGCCGGCAAGGCGCTTTAAGTACGGCTCTTCATTTTTTGTAAAAACTGTTTTTTCATCATTAAAAATAAAATCTTCTTCTTTATAATCAAATGGCTTTACTGTATTCCGAACATTTTTACTTCGGCCAGAAACACAACTGTAATTTGCATTGCAGCTTGTTAAATGTTTTGGAATTTGAAATGAATCATCTTTGTACGAAAAATTTATATAATCAGTTGAATAATCCATATCAGTTTGCCAGTAACGAACATCATAAAGTTTTTGTCCGGAAATAATATAGCCGGTAATGTCTTTTGGAAGAGCCTGCGGGCTAATCATAAAACCTTTTGAAGGAGCAACTCCACGATAAAACTTGTATGAAACATTTTGATTTTCAGATGATTCAACGCTTCCTTTTTCTTCGGTGATTTTTCGTTCATCAAGCACAAAGTATTTTAGAAAGATTTTATCATCAAGCATAAAAAAAGGAATTGTATTTTTATCGCGCCGTGAATAAAAAAGCTCCAGCGAGCCGTAAAGTGAATTTGCAGTTTCTTTTGTATCAATATTTTGAATATAAATGTGTTCGGCGTTGCGCGGAGTTGGAATGTTTCGTGTTCGGTTTTCTTTTTGTGAATATTTTTCAGGCTCAGCAGCGCGGTCTAAATACCAGCCGTAATATTCTTTTAGAACAACCACAAGTTCAGGCTGCTCATCATCATTTTGCTCAAAAAAAACATAACGGTCTTTTGCTTCCCAAATTCCAAGAAGTTTTTGCGGAATAATCTGACAAAATAAAGACTCAACTAAAAAAATCACAATTAAAAATAAAAAAGGCTTTTTCACTTTTTGATTATCGGAACAAGAATAAAGCCACTTTAAAACTTCGGGATTTCTGATTATAATGATTCTATGACTTATTTAGCAAAAATTGGTGAGCTTACTTTAAAAGGCTCGAATATTCAGGAATTTGAAAATCTTTTAAAACATAATACTGCAAAATATCTTGAAGGCACAGACGCAAAAATTGCACTTAGAGCAGGCCGACTTTACATTGACTGCGAAGATAACAATACTCAAGCCGCAGAAAAAATTGAATTTACATTAAATCATCTTATTGGAATTACCGGCTGGGCAAAAGCTACAGTTTGCGAAAAAACAATTGAAGATATAAGCCGCGCCGTTTTTGAAATTGCAAAAACTGAAGCTGAACGCGGTTGCAAAACTTTTAAAATTGACGCTCGCCGCGCCGACAAAAGTTTTCCGCTCAATTCATATCAGATTTGCTGCGAAGCTGCCGGCGACGTTGAATCTATTATGAAAGTTGATGTTCACAATCCTGACACTATTATTTATGTTGAAGTTCGTGAACGTTGTTTTGTTTATACTGAATCAAATCAAGGTTGCAGAGGGCTTCCGGTTGGCTGCAGCGGCAAAGGACTTTTACTTTTGAGCGGCGGACTTGATTCGCCAGTTGCAGGCTACAGAATGCTTAGACGCGGAATGAAAATTGAATGCTGCTATTTTCATTCTTATCCGTACACTTCTGAAGAAGCAAAGCAGAAAGTTGTTACTTTGGCGCAAAAACTTGCTTATTACGGAATCCAAACATATTTGAACGTAATTCCATTTACGGAAGTTCAGATGAAAATCAAAGAAAAAGCTCCAGAAGCCTGGAGTACACTTATGCTTCGCGTTTGTATGATGAAACTTGCAAACCGCCTTGCTCACCGCTGTAACGCAAAATGCATTATCACCGGCGAAAGCGTTGGCCAGGTTGCAAGCCAGACAATCGAAAATATGACAGTTACCGAACATTTTGCAGAGCTGCCGCTTCTCCGCCCGCTTTGTGGAATGGACAAAGAAGAAATTATAAAAGATTCATATTTTATTGATACTTATGAAACTTCAATTTTGCCATATGAAGATTGCTGCGTTTTATTCAGTCCGCGCCACCCGGTTTTAAGAGGAACTGCAGAACAGGCACAAGAGATTTACAACTCGCTTGAAGTTGATGATTTAATTGAAAAATCATATAAAGAGCGAGAAATCATAAAATTAACTGTAAACGGCGAGCCGGTAAAGAAAACTGAGTAAGCCTGCTATAAAAAATCTTTTAAAAAACTATGAAAGCTAAAGATAAACAAATTATTTATAACCTTCTCAAAACGGCAGATGCTTACGAATACGGCTATATTCGCCAAAAATTTACAGTTGAACCTGATTTTTTAGATGATGTAACTGAAAGTCAAACTGCTTCGGCCGATTTTTCAGTTCAACAAAATCAGCAAAACCTGCAAAATCAGCAAGTTCAGCAAACAGCGAAAACAGAACAAACTGAAGAAACTAACAGTTCAGATTCACACGGAATTACAATCGAAGAACTTAATGCAAAGATTCTTCGCTGCACACGCTGCGGACTTGCCAGAACCCGCAACAACGTAGTTCCTGGAATGGGCGTTTTAAATCCAGATGTGCTTGTAATTGGCGAAGGACCTGGCCACGACGAAGATATTCAGGGACTTCCGTTTGTAGGAAAGGCCGGCATTCTTTTGGACAGAATGCTTGCAGCAATTGGCCTTGACCGAAAAACTAACTGTTACATTGCAAACATCGTAAAATGCCGGCCGCCGGAAAACCGCAATCCACTTCCAGACGAACAAGCTTCCTGCTTTAGTTTTCTCGAAGCGCAGATTCATATTTTAAAGCCAAAAATGATTTTGTGCATGGGAAAAATTGCAATTGAAAAAATCACAAATCAGAGCATTTCTATAAATGCTCAGCACGGAGATTTTTTTGATTACGACGGAATTCCAGTTATGCCAACCTATCACCCAAGTGCACTTCTTAGAAATGAACAGCTCAAACGTCCAGCTTGGGACGACCTCAAAAAATTTAAAAAGCGGCTCGACGAAATCAACTCCAATTATTAATGGCAGGTTTTAATGAAATATCTTGAAATCATTTTGAATCTGCCTGTAAATCAAGGTTTTACATATTCATACATTCCGCCAGAAAAAGAAAAGCCCGAACTCAAGCCCGAAATTGGTAAGCGCGCCGAAATTATGTTCGGAAACCGAAAAACTCAAGGTTTTATTATCGGGATTTATGATGATGTTCCAAAAAACTGCCCGGTTGAAAGCGGAAAAATCCGCCCAATAAAAAGAATCATCGACAAAGAAGCGCTTTTTGGAAAAGAACTTATTGAAATGGCACAATGGATTTCGCGTTATTATTTATGCACGCTTGGAGAAGCTGTTTTTTCAATGATTCCAAGCGGAAGGCGCGAAACGAGTGCCGGCGGCTTTGGCTTTGAAGAAGAAGTTGGCTCAAAAAAAGCCGGCGAACTTTTACTTTCAGACGAACAAAAAATCGCCGTTGAAGAAATTTTGAAATCGGCTAAAAATGAAAATGAGAGTTCAAAAAAT
This sequence comes from Treponema sp., assembly GCA_017962415.1. Classification (GTDB taxonomy): domain Bacteria; phylum Spirochaetota; class Spirochaetia; order Treponematales; family Treponemataceae; genus Treponema_D. The sequence continues at coordinate 45,531 of JAGCVK010000009.1, forward strand.
TTTCAAAATCGCGCGCCACTTTTTCATTATCTTTACGGGCCAACAGGTTCGGGCAAAACAGAAGTCTTTTTATCTCTTGCAGAAAAAATTCTTGAAATGGGAAAAGGCGTAATTTATCTTGTTCCAGAAATTTCACTTACAGGCCAGGTTGCAAAAGCAGTTTCACAGCGATTTGGAAATACTGCGGCCGTTATTCATTCCGGGCTAACACCTTCGCAACGGCTTGGAGAATGGAACCGGATTATGCATAAAGAAGCGCGTGTTGTTGTTGGCGCACGTTCCGCAGTTTTTGCACCAGTTCCAAATCTGGGACTTATTATAATTGATGAAGAACACGACGGCTCATATAAATCGGGAAATAATCCGCGCTATCATGCTCGCCAGGTTGCAATGCACCGCTGCACTACTCTTGGAATTCCCCTTTTAATGGGAAGTGCAACACCAAGCGTAGAAGCCTGGTATGGAATGCAAAACGGTTCGATAATCCGGCACACTCTTACAAAACGCTTAGCCGGCGGTCAAATGCCGCATATTTCTTGTATCGACCTTTCTCTTTACCCGAATGACGGTTGCATTTCAAAACCGCTTGAAGATGAAATTAATAAAACGCTTTCGCAAAAACATCAGGCAATTTTATTTTTGAATCGGCGCGGTTTTACACATTTTTTCAGATGTAATCAATGCGGCTACGAGCTCAAATGCAAAAACTGTTCGGTTCCGCTTACTTATCACAAAGCTGAAAACAAACTGCGCTGCCATTACTGCGGCTGGTCAACTTATCCGCCTGAAAGCTGCCCGCAATGCGGTTCTTTTGATATAGGAACTTCGGGTTTTGGAACAGAATACATAGAAGCAGAAACCCGCGCAAAATTTCCAAATGCAAAAATTATCAGACTTGATACAGATGCTCTTAAAAACAAAGAAGAACTTTTAACTTCGCTGGAAGATTTCAGACATGGAAAATATGATATTCTTCTTGGAACACAAATGGTTGCAAAAGGCTTGAATTTTCCAAATCTTCAATTAGTTGGTGTAATTTTAGCTGATGCAGGACTTCATCTTCCAGATTTTCGTGCAGGCGAACGAACTTTTTCGCTTATAACGCAGGTTGCAGGCAGAGCCGGAAGATATTTTCCAGACGGAAAAGTTATTGTACAAACTTACAGTCCTGGACGCGGGCCTGTTTTATATGCATGCCAAAACCGAATCAACGATTTTTATGGAAGTGAACTTGCAGAACGCGAAATGCTGGACTTTCCGCCGTTTAGCCGATTGCTTCGCCTTGTTTTTAGAAGTTTTAATAAAAGCCTTGCAGAAGAAACTGCCCGCGATGCTGCAAAAATACTTGAACAAGGGGCACCGCGCGGAATGGAAATTATAGGGCCTGCCGAATGCCCGATTGAAAAAATAAATTCTTCGTGGCGATTTCAGATTTTGTTAAAAGGAAGTTCAATAATTCCGTTGCAAAGCGCAGCCAGAAAACTGCTTTTTGAATACACGCATAACCAAAATGTTTATATTGAATATGATGTGGATCCGGTAAGTTTGTTATGAAAGCCCCCCTTGCAAACTGCAGTGCAAATAATGGCATCCGCGCTTCGCTTGTGCTGATATTGCTTGAGCCTCAATTCGCTTATGACATATAAAATTCTATTACTTTTTATACGTGTCTTCGTATTCCGTCAAACTTAATTTCATAAAGAAATAAGCCGGTAGGCGGCGCAGTAACACCTGCTTTTTTTCTGTCGTGGGCGATCAAAATTTTTTGCATTGAATCAAGTGGCGCCACCGATTTATCAAGGTTCACAAGCGTGCCGGTTAGAGTTCTTACCATTTTCCATAAAAACGCATTTGCTTCAATCTGAAAAACGAGCAGGTCGTTTCCCCAGCGGTCTTTTTGGAAGAAAAACTTTGCTTCATCAATGTAGCGGTTTGTAGAAATACTGTCGTCGCCACTTGCAGCAAAAGACGCGCAATCTATTTCACCGCGTAAACATTCACAAAACTTATTAAGCCGCTCAAGATTCGGCTCATAATTATTCACCCGCCAGCAAAATCTCATATTATCGGCTGGCGTACTATCTCCTGTAGCAATAAAATAACGGTAAACCCGGCTGGTTGCAGATTTTCTTGCACTAAAATCCTGCGGAACTTCGCGCGCGGAAAGAATACGCACATCGTGCGGCAAAAAAGCATTAAGCGCGCGCACATAATTTGGCGCCGGCATAGAATCAACTGGAGAATAAAAATTTGCCGCCTGCGCTAAAGCATGAACGCCGCTGTCTGTTCGACCAGAACCATAAACCAAAGTTTTTTGCTTATGGATTTTTTCCAAAGCCTTTTCAATTTCGCCTTGTACAGTTCGTTCAGCTTCGCCGCCAGTTACATCATCTTGACGCTGCCAGCCGCAAAAATCAGTTCCGTCATAAGAAATAGTTAAAAGAATATTCCGCATTAAAAAGTCCGTTTTTAAAATTCCAAGCCCTCACCCGACACTTGAATTCTAAAATTCATCATCATTTACAAGTCTTGCAAGATTATCATAAAGATTTCGAGCGTGTTCCAAAAGAGGACCAGGTTTTGCTTTTGAAGATTTTCCCAATCCAAAAATACGCGCAATTGCAGTTTTTGATTCATTAAGTTTTTTCAAACGAAGCTGAATATCGTCTTGCTGGCCGTATTTATATTCCAAAAGTCCGCATAAGTAAATAACTCCGTCCCAGCCGTAATTTTTATCAATATCCGGACCCATATTATTTAAAGTTGAACTTTTTTCCAAACGGTTCGTTTCGTTTATTACAGCCTGCTGATAGAAAAAAAGTGCCTTATTATAAAACATTCTCGAAATCAAATCAAAATTATGGTCTGCACAATGCTTATTAATTTCATCGGTGAGCCAGGCAAGACGCAAAGCAATAATTGCTTTTTTCATAGTCGGAAGCGCATAAGCGCCCATATCATCATAAGTCATAAGAGCCAAATAATACATTGCAGCTCCGTCATAAAGGGCACGCTCATGTTTTAAGTTATAATACGGGAAAATTACCTCGCAAGCCTTGTTTCGCTTATCAGAATGGCTAAAAATTTTATCTGCATCGTCGGCGGTAATTTTTTCAGTAAAATCATTCCAGAAAAAAGCCGTGTAACAATTAGGGCAAACTCCAATTTCATAAATCAAAGGATAAATGCGGCCAAAACGAGCAGAAGGTTCATAAATTCTGTGAAGTTCTTCGGTTAAGCCGCCGGCAATCATTCGTCCGTTTCCGCTACGCATAACTTCGCGCTCAAAAGCCTTTTTACAAACCGGGCAAGTTACCTTATCTTTTGACCAGTATGAAATTCCAGCTTTTTTTTCAGGTGACTTTTTACTTGCAGCCATAATTCCCCCTAATTTATCTTTTTTCCAAAATTACAAATGCAACCGCATAAGCTCTTTCGTGGCTAAGACTCACATGAACATTACATTCTCCAAATCTCTGCGTCACAAGAGAGAGCGCTGCGCCTTCAATATTTAGTTCAGGTTTTCCCTCGCTGTTGTTTGTTATATAAACATCTTTCAGGCTAAATCCGCTAAGGCCTGTTCCAAGCGCTTTTGAAAACGCTTCTTTTGCGGCAAAACGAGCGGCATAATGCTGACATTTTGCAGAATCTGATTTTGCAGAAGACTGCTCTTTTTGATTAAAAAAACGCTCAAGCATAAGCGGATTTTTTATCCATTTTTCAAAGCGTTTTGTTTCAGTAATATCAGTTCCAATTCCCGCAATCATTATTCGCCCGCCTCTGCTTTTTCATTATGATTCTCGTCAGCTTTTTTGATTACAATCGTAAAAGCTAATTCATCATCAGATTTTTCTACAAGATGAAGATTCGACGGAATTGAATAATTCAAAGGAAGCTCATAAGTTCCCTCGCCTTTTATTTCGCTGCAATCAAGCTGAACAAGATGCGGAGACACAACATAATTGTCCAAAACCGGCATTGAGCCAGAAAGTTTAATAGAAATCAAAGGCAGAGGCTCAGCAAAAGTCAACGATGAATCAAGATTTACAACATCAACTGCAATAGAATCAAACTCTTTTTCCATCATTTTTGTTCGCAAAGAAACAGTTGCTTTAAAAGGCCCTTCGTCTAAAACAGTAATTAAAGCGTTTGGCTTTTTGCAAGTAACTTCTGTAGAAAAATTAGTTTCAGCGTTGGAAACATTAAGTTTTGAAGTGTAAATTTTATCAGTTTTTGCAACAATAGAAGCTGGCCCCATAATTTCAACAGTCGAAGGACTTATTTCAATCGAATCAATTTCATAACCGTCAGCTACTTCACCAATTTGATTCTGATAAGGATCTATCGGAACATATTTCATAGTCTTTAAATCAACATCAATTTTGATAGTATCCTCTTTGATTTTTACTTCAAAAGGATCGTATTCCATTAATCTGTCCGACAAAGTGATTTTTATAGGAAGTTTATAAGAGCCCGCTTGAGTAATAGTATCGAGATTTATAGATGCAGTTAAATCGGAAATTGAAACAGATTTTACAGCGTCTTCTTCGGCGCGTACTACAACAGAAACAGAACGCGGAACAGTTCCAACATGCATTACCATTCCGTCTTCAATAATCGTAAGCGGAACTACAAAAGTTTTTGTATCAATTAAAGATGCCTGATGAAAAAAATAAAGAAAAACCGCAATTACAAGGCAAATAATTTTTGCAGGCCATTTATCAAGGATTTTTTCAAACAAAGTTCTTATGCTCATCTACAGTATCCTCCATAACCTGCGCTTCTGAAGTGATTTCCAAAAGATTTTCAAGAATCTTACGAACTTCGGTAAGAGAAAGGTCGTAATTCAATTTTGAATCATAAGCAAGACTAAGCGCTCCAGTTTCTTCAGAAACTACAAGAACAACAGCATCAGAAACTTCAGAAAGCCCAAGAGCTGCGCGGTGACGAGTACCAAAAGTCTTTTTGATTGTATAGTTTTCACTAGTTGGAAGAAAGCAGCCGGCAGCAATCAGTTTTCCGCCTTGAATAAAACAAGCGCCGTCATGAAGCGAAGTATCTTTTCCAAAAATCGTCATTAAAAGACTTGAAGAAAGATCAGCATTTAAGCGGGTTCCGGTTTGAATGATATTTTCAAGCTGAGTGTGGCGCATAAAAACAGCAAGCATACCACGTCGCTGCTGCGAAAGCATTTCTGCAGCAATAAGAACAGCATCTACATAAGTGTGCTTAGAACGGGTTCCAAAAGCAAACCAGCCGTTTTGCCCGATTCGTATAAAAAACTTTCTGATTTCAGGCTGGAAAATAAGCGCAAACCCAATAACAAGACCTGGAGCAACAATATTTAAAAGCCACGAAAGCGTTTTAAGCTTTAACAGAACGGCAACTCCATAAGCAATAACTACAATCAAAAGCGATTTAAGCATCTGAACGCCATTTGTTTTTGAGATAAAATCGTATGCCTTAAACAAAATGAATGTCATGACAGCTATATCAAGGAACGGCCGTATGAAATCATAAAGATATAAGATTCTGTCAAAACCTAACATAGTGATATCCTAAAATACAGTCATTAAATCTGTCGAAATGACCACAGAATACAGAAGTTTCGCCCCTTTCAAAAGTTTAAAGAACAAAACCCCGTATATTCATTTTAAAAAATTATATCACACTATTTAAGAAATTTCATCACATTTAATGTATCAATTGCAGAAGAAACATCGTGAACGCGAATAATTTTTGCGCCTTTTTGAACAGAAATCATATCTGCGGCAAGAGTACCGTAAAGTCTGTCTTCTGCAGCCCGGCCAGTAATATCGCCAATGCAGCGCTTTCGAGAAAGAGCCATAAGAACAGGATATTTTCCTTCGCAAAGCTCAAGCGGATTTTTTATAAGCGAAAGATTTTCTTCAAGAGTTTTTCCAAAGCCAATTCCCGGGTCAACAATGATTTTTTCGTTAGCAATTCCGTTTGCAAGACAAAAATCTGCGCGCTTTTTTAAAAAGTCGCTCACAGTTTTAAGATTTGCGCTTCCGGTGTGCATTAAAATAACAGAAGTGCCGCTTTGAGCAATAAATTTTGCAGAAGCTTCAGAAACTTCGCCCGCGCCTTCTATTCCAGCCGTCCCATCAGCGTTCATAGCGCCCGCGCCGTAAAGCGCCGTTACATCATTCCAAACATCGCAACCTTCTGAGGCTGCCGCTTTAAAAACTTCAAGTTTTGTAGTATCAATCGAAATCGGAATGTCAGAATTGCGGCGAACTTCGCGAATAACCGGAAGAATTCTACTGAGTTCTTCTTCAACACTTACCGGAGTGTAGCCCGGCCGAGTTGATTCTCCGCCAATATCCAAAATATCCGCGCCTTCTTGAATCAGCTGCAAAGCCCGTTCTGCTCCGCCGCGACTTTTATCATAAAATGAATCTGGAGTTGCGTTTACAATTCCCATTACAAAAGCTGGTCTGTCTGTTTTACAAGTTTTTAGTCCGAAATTAATTTGCTGCATTCTTTTACTGCCTTTTTTATATGATTTGGAGAAAGTCCTGCCATTTCCAGAACTTCTTCCCGAGAACCGTGATTATAAAACTTGTCTTCAAAACCAAGCACTTTGGAATTTTTCATTCCGCGCTTAGCAAGAAGCCCGCAAAGATGCTCTCCAATTCCGCCTGCAATCACGCCGTCTTCAACAAAAACAACACCGCTATAGCGAGAAGCAAGTTCAATAAAATAAGTTTCATCAAAAGGCTTTATAAAACGCAAAAGATATACATCTGCATAACCGCCGTCAAGTAAAACTGAGCGAACAGCTTTTTGAACTTCAGAATAAATTCCGCCGGTTGCAACAATCAAAATTTTTGTCTTTTTTGATTCAAGCTCTTTTTCGCTGATATTTTCAATAACAAATTCTGTACAAGGAATAAAAATGCCGCGTCCAAGTTCAACTGGTGTAGAAAATTGCGGAATTTCTGTTGGACAAGTAAGTTTTGGATACCTGATTACAACACTTGTTCCTTTTTCAACAGCCCATTCAAAACAAAGCCGCAAATCAATTGCACTACAAACTGTCAAAAGTTCAAGCTCTGGAATTGGGCGGAAAAGCGCAATATCATAAATTCCTTGATGAGTAACACCGTCGCTTGGAACTGCGCCCGCTCTATCAAGCATAAAAACTGCATGCGATTTTTGCAAAGCAATATCGTGAATCATCTGGTCAACAGCGCGCTGCATAAAAGTTGAATAAATACAAACAACTGGAACTTTTCCGCCTTTTGCAAGTCCGCCGGCGAATGTCACAGCGTGCTCTTCTGCAATTCCAACATCAAAAAAACGCTCCGGAAACTTGTGCGAAAAAGAAGAAAGCCCGGTTCCCTTTGCCATTGCCGCTGTAATTGCAACAATATCTTTATTTTTTTCACCGGCTTCAAGCATAATATTGCTAAAAGATTCGGTAAAACTTTCAGTATCAAATTTTTCAACAGTTCCGTCTGAAATCTGAAACGGCCCAATTCCATGAAAAAGTTCCGGATTATTTTCTGCAGGGCTGTAACCGCGCCCTTTTTTAGTAACAACGTGAACTACAACAGGTCTGTGAAGCCGGCTTACGCGGCGAAGTTCGCGCTCGAGAGCAACTTCGTTGTGACCGTCTAGCGGGCCAACATATTCAAAACCTAAATCAACAAAAAGATTATTTGTAAGCAAAAGCCCTTTTATAGAACGCTTAATTCTAAAGATGATTTTTTCGAGAGCGCTTCCAAGATACGGAATTTTATCTAAAGCCTTGTCTATGCGATAACGCAAAGTCTGATATCCTGCACTCATTGAAAGGCGGCTAAGATAACGCGAAACTGAACCAGTATTATGATCAATTGACATCTGATTATCATTCAAAATAACAATCAGATTTTTGCAAAGCTGCCCGGCATGCGAAAGCCCTTCAAAAGCCATTCCGCCAGTAAGAGCACCGTCACCAATAATCGCAATAACCTTACCTTCTTCGCCATTTAGCTCGCGGGCAGTAAGAAGTCCCAATGCCGAAGAAATTGAAGTTGAAGAATGGCCGCTTATAAAAAAATCGTGCGGACTTTCAGTTGTATTTGTAAAACCAGAAATGCCGCCATTTTTTCGTAAAGTTGGAAAATCATTATAACGGCCGGTTAAAAGTTTGTGAGTATAACACTGGTGGCTCACATCAAAAATAAAAGCGTCTTTTGGGCTGTTAAATACCCGGTGAAGCGCAATTGTGAGCTCTACAATACCAAGATTGCTCGCAAGGTGGCCGCCATTTTTTCCTACAACATTAATTATAGTTGTGCGGATTTCAGAAGCCAGCTGCTTGAGTTGTTTTTGAGAAAGTTTTTTTACGTCGTCAGGCGAATGAATCTTAGAAAGTAAAATATTAAACTCCTCAGATTAATTGCAGGAGCAAAGCCTGTAATAGAAAAACTTTTGCATTTTTGCTTTGCAAAAACTGCTATAAAAAAAGACCGCGTAAAACGTGTATACGCGGTCTATCAACACATAGTCTCGACCTAAAAACTACTTGCTCTTATGTCGATTACGTCTAAGCATCTTCTTTCGCTTATGTGTCGCCATCTTCTGGCGCTTTCTTTTCTTTCCACAAGGCACGATGGCACTCCTTAAAACTTATATATAAGTTCTTGTATTTTGCCAAAAAAAGCATACCTTGTCAATAGAAAAACTTTTCAGAAATCAAAATTGGCATAACTTCCTTTGGCAAAAAAAGGCGTTAGTCAAAATACTTTGCACACCACTTTTTTACAAAAACCGCAATATCAGAAAGTTCTTTATCGCTTCCTGAAAAATCAATTATTGTGCTGCCTGGAATATCACGAATGTAAGTGTACTGCTTTTTTGCATATTTGCAGCTGTGATGTTTTATTTCTTCGCGGATTTTTTCTATATCGTTATAATCAAAAAATTCGCTGTAACCAATTGCCTTCATAGCAGGAGTTTCTTTTGTGCAGCCAGATTTTTTAAGTTCATTAACTTCTTTTTCAAGCCCGGTCTGGAACATCAAATCAACCCGCTCACGGATTTTTTGATAAAGCACTTCGCGTTCAGGCTCAAGTACAAGAAAAAGAAAATCATACTTTTCGCGCAATTTTGGAGTAATTTTAAAACTTGAACGAGTTTTTCCCGAAAGATAAAAAACTTCCAAAGCGCGGCAAATTCTATACGAATCATTTAAATGAATTTTTGCGGCACTTTCCGGGTCGATTTTTTTAAGCTCATCATATAAAGCCTGATTCCCTTCTTTTTCGATACGTTCTTTTAAGCGGGCTCTAAGTTTTTCATCGGAAACAGGTGTTTTTGCAACTCCATAAAGAAAATTTCTAATATAAAAACCAGTTCCGCCAGCAACAACCGGAAGTTTTCCTTTTGAATAAATTTCAGCACAAGCAGAATCAGCCAAATCAACAAAATCAGAAACGTTAAACTGAACTTCGGGAGTAATAAGATTTATAAGATGATGAGGTATTTGCCGGCAAAAAGATTCATCAGGTTTTGCAGTTCCAATATCAAGCCCTTTATAAACCGCCTGAGAATCTGCACTAACAACTTCGGCATTTAAAATAAAATGACTGCCTTGAGGCGAAAAAAGTTCCCTCGTTAAGGCAGTCTTACCCGAAGCTGTGGGCGCAAAGATTACAAGAACCGGAATCTTAGAATCAGCCGGAAAATTAGTCTTTGTGCTCAATGCGGTATGTTACCTTGTTTGTAAAAAGCTGCTTTGCGGCAGCACAAACAACCTTATCCTGATTTGCAGCAATTTCAGGGTCGTTAACCTTTGCCATCTGATATGCACGTAAACTTGCTGCAACTGTAATTTCGTAAATATTATTATTGAATTCAACCAACTGTTCCAAAGGAAAAACCATTATACTACCCCTCAAAGATAATAGACTATTTTAACAATTCAAGGATTTTGTGTCAACAATAGTGTTGCTACAAAATCCTTTAGCGTATGACAATTATAAAAATCAAAGAGCGCTGTAAAGAATGTTGTGAACTTTTCTGGCTGCACTTGTTGTACCAGAATCGCAGCGCTGCATTGTCATCACAATTGTTAAATGATTTTTTATATCTATTGAAACATAAGGCCCAAGCCAGCCGTCCCAACCAAATTCATTTTTTTCAGTCAAAAGATTGCAAGAACCAGGCTCGCAAGCAACTCTAAGCAAATTACAGTAAGTATAACCTGGTAAATGCGCCATTCGAGCTTCAAACTTCTTTTGCAATTCTGGAATTAAACGCGCCTGCGACAAATAATTTACAGTTCCTTCATAAAGGATTCTTTTTCCATTAAATTGGCCGCCGTTTGTAAGCATAAGAGCAAACTTCATATAATCATCAATTGGAGCGCAAAGCCCTGCTCCGCCACTTTCAAAAGCAGGCAAACGATTCATTTTATAACTGATTCCAAGATTACAGCCCGTAAATTCTTCAAGCCGGCGCTCGGCACCATTTTCTACAGAACGATAGATTTTTGAAAGTTTTGGCTGATTTTCTTCGCGTACAAAAAAATCAGTATCATACATTCCTAGCGGCTCAAAAATACGTTTACGCAAAAACTCACCAAAACGCATTCCAGAAACTTCCTGAATTACAGCGCCAAGAATATCAGCTGAAAGTCCATAATTATAATCAGTTCCAGGCTCAAAATTAACAGGAATTTCACTTAAACGGCGGGCAACTTCGCGCGTTGATATTTGATTTTTGCCCGATTCGCCAACATCGCAGTTTAATTCTTCTATTAAATCAAAAGTTAAAAGTTCACCCAAAAGCGAATCGGCTTGATTTGCGCCATAAGTGTAACCGCTTGTCATATTTAAAAGGTCGCGAATTTGAAGCGGTCTGGAAACAGAGCTTGGTTTTCCATTTCGCCCTTTTTGTGCACAAACTTTTAAATTTGCATATTCTGGCAAAATATGAAAAACTTCATCAGCAAAATCAAGTTTTCCTTCTTCCATAAGAATCATAGCGGCAACAGCCGTAACAGGCTTTGTCATTGAATAAAGGCGAACAATTGTATCACGATTATAAGCAACGTTATTTTCAATATCAGCTTTTCCAGCCTGCCAGTAACCAAGTTCATTTTGATTTTGATACACCAGAAGATTCAAACCGGCTGCATTTTTTTGATTAACAAAATCATCTAAAACATTTTGAATTTTTGATAAGCACGAAATATCCATATAAGTAATATACTTCATCATAAAATTTTTGCAACAGAAAAATAAAAATGAACTTTTATTTTTTTAGCCCTAAAACAAAGTGCAAAACGCCTTCCGTTGTTTGCCAAAATCGAAGAAACGTTAAAAACGACAGTCCATCGAGACTGTCGTTTAGTTTCTTCCAAAAATCGGCTTGCGAGATTTATCGAGTCTGGCGCTCAGCCTACGCGCTCCCTCGCTCACTTCGTTCGCTCGGTCGCTTGCGTTGGCCGCCTTCGGCGCGGCTCCACGCTTGGGGCGCTGCATCGGCAAAGTTCAAACACAAAAAGTCAAAATCAATGCCTTTGCATTGTCAAATTATCTTTTTTTGCATTCTCAGATTTTTTATTGTATATTATACTTATGAAAAAACTTGAGCTGTTGCCAGAAAAAATCTCCCAAGTGCTTTGCAAAGAATGCAAAAATCCAAACACGATTTTTGTTTTTCCAACCGACACAGTAATGAACAGCTGGATTGACTGGCTTATTTTAAATCCCAAAGAATCAGGTGTTGAAGCAGTTCCTTTTGAACGCTTTTGTGCCTGGGATAATTTTAAGGGAAAATATGTTCAAGCTCAAAAACAAGGCTACAATGTAATTCCTTCTATTTTGCGAAAGTTTTTTGTAAGCGATTTAATTGCAAAAAATGCGCAAAAGCAAAAAAACGAACGGCTTCAAGTAATCATAAATCCCGAAGATGAATATGCCCAAAGCGCAGACTCTTTTGAAAACTGGATTGAAAAAAATCTTTCTTCATTAAATTTCTGGAAAAAACGGCTCGACCAAAATGCCGCAGAATACGGCGAACTTGACTCAGAAGACAAAGATTATCTTTTTCTTTACACCGAATATAACCGCTTTCTCGAACAAAACAAACTTTTTGAACCGGCTTGGGTTGAACTTTCTGATTTTGAAAGCCAGCACAATTTTATAATTTTCTTTCCAGAAATTCTAAAAGATTTTTGTGATTTTGAAGATTTATTTTCAAACGCTCAAAACATCACCGTTTATAATCTTGCAAAAAATCTTCCGCTGCCAAAATGCTATAAATATTCAGATTCAAGAAAAGAACTTCGCCAGACAATGCTTAGAATTATCGACTTAGTTCAAAGCGGCAAAGCAGACTGGTCTGAAATTGCGCTTTCTGTTCCAGACATTGACACTTACCGGCCATATTTAGACCGCGAATTTTCGCTTTATGGAATTCCTTATGTAATAAAAGCCGGCCAAAGTCTTACAAAAAACTGCGCCGGCCGCATTTTCCGCGAAATTTATGATTGTCACACTTCAAACTTTACTTTTGACAGCGTTCGTTCACTTTTACTCGACGAATGCATTCCATGGAAAAAAGAATTTGAAAAAACAAAAGAAGCACTTATTCGCGAAGGAAACCGAATGCGCTGCCTTTGTTCACCAGAGCAAAAAGATATCTGGCAGCAATGTTTTGCCTCGAAAATTAAGCGGCTCGAACTTTCCGGCGACGAAACAGCCCAAATTGAATATTTTGAAACGCTAAAACATTTTTATTCCAAGTTGCACAGTGCAATTGAAAGTTTTTTTGCAGCAGAAAATCAAACATTTTCTTCTATAAAATTGAACTGGATAAAATTTAAAGCGCAGTTTTTACAGGAAAATTCTGATTTTAGCGAACAGGCAAATAACATCATAAGCCGTTGTATCAAAGAGCTTGAAGCAATAATTATGATTGAAGAACAATTCAAAAACTGCAATCTCAAAATCAATTCCCCATACGAATTTTTCTTAAAAATTATAGATGAAAAAACTTATACGCCGCAAACAAAAGCAACCGGCGTAAATATTTTTAAATATAAACTTTCTGCTGCGGCAAATTATAAATTCCAATTTGTGATTGATTCTTCTCAAAAAAATCTGGAAGTCCAAAACCGCCGCCTTACATTTTTGAATTCTACAAAACGCGCAAAACTTCACTTAACCGAAGATGATAAATCAAATAATGCAACAAAAGCGTTTATCAATCTTTATGCAAAAAACACAAAAGCCGCCGATTCAGATTTTGTTCATTTTTCTTATGCCGAAGAAAGTTTTTCGGGTTATGCAATTGCGCACAGCCAGCTTGAAAAAATCGATTTTCCGCCAAATTACGACCAAAACGATTATATTCTTGCAGAACGCAATTTTATTCTTGGAAGAAGTAAAACGCTTTTTGGCCTTACCCAAAATCAAAAAAATCAGTTTAACCTTTGGTACAAAACAAACGCAAATAAAAATAAGCAGGCTTACCAATTAAATCAAAGTCTTGAAAATCGGCTTAAAGAAAAAAAAGATAAAGAAACCGGACTTCTTAGAGTTTCGGCTCGCGGCGACCTTGAAAAGTTTTTTCCGTGCCAGCGCCGCTGGGTTTTGCAAAGCCTGTTAAAACTTCAGGAAGACAGCCTGGACACTTCGCTTATGCAAAAATATGATATGGGAAATTTAAATCATAAAATTCTTGAGCTTGTTCTTTGCGAATTTGAAAAGCAAAATCTTCCATATTATAACGAAGAAGAACAGGAATTTTACCTTACTCCTCAAAATTCAAAAGACGCAATAAATCAAAATGCGGTTTTATATACTTCTGATTTTTTCAATCTGATTCTTAAAAAAACTGAAGAAGCCTTAAAAGCGCCTTCAGATTTTCGCGACAGCATTCTGGCTCTTTATGCGCTTCAATCGCAAAAGCAAAAACTCGTAAAAAAAATCTATTCATTTTTTCAGTTTTTGCTAAAACCGTTTGGCCAAAAAGGTTTTGGAAACTGCACAGTTATTGCCGAAGAAAAAAAACTTTCACTTGTGAAAAACGGTCTTGTTTATTATGGAGTTATAGACTGCCTTTTAAAAAGTCCAGACGGCGAGTATATTATAATTGATTATAAAAATTCCGAATCTTCAATTCCGGATGCAAAAGAAATCAAACTGGACGATAACAATCTTTTGCATGATTTTCAAATGCCAATGTACTACACGCTTTTGAATGTAAATGATGATGATATTTTTGGCGGATATTTTTATTCAATAAGTGACTGCCAAAAACGTGTTGTCACTCAAAAAGAAGAAAAAGAAAAATCTATGCAGGATTTTTCGCAAACAAAACTTGCCCTTGATGAATACGCCACACTTTTTAAAAACTCAGTAGAAAAAAAAGATTTTGTGCCAAAAGAAAGCAATTCGCATAAAGACCGGCAAAACGTAAAACCACATCAAACTTGCGTAGAATGTCCGTACAAAACAATTTGCCGCACAACCTATACTGTAGCTGGAAAAAATGGAGAATTTTAATGAGCGAATATAACGATAACTTTCTTGATTTACTTGACCGCAAACTCGACCAGAATCAATACGCAGCCCTTTCGGCGCAAAAAAATACAGTAATTGCAGCAGGTGCCGGCTCTGGAAAAACTCAGGTTTTAGCAACACGCTTTGCCTGGCTTGTAATGACAAAACAGGCAAAAGCCGAACAGATTTTGACTTTGACTTTCACAAACAAAGCCGCTTCTGAAATGTACGACAGAATTTACCGAACGCTAAAACTGTTTGCCGAACACGAAGTTTGCGAAAATCTTACAGTTGAACAAAAAACTCTTGCTCAACAAGCGCTCGAAAGTTTTTCTGATGTTCATATTCAAACGCTGGATTCTTACTGCAGTTCAATTGTGCGCCAATGCGCAAACCGTTATGGAATAAAACCTGATTTTGTTACCGGAAGCGCAGACGGCCAGCGGCAGGTAAAAGACCTTGCTTTTACTTATATTCTTCAAAATGCAGAAAATCAGGCGGTGCAGGCGTTTTGTGAGCCGGGGAAGCTTCAGGAGTTTGCGGAGCACGTTTTCGCCAAAATTATTTTAGAAAATACAAGTCTTGCAACAAAACAAGGCTGGTTTACAGAACACTTTGAAATTCAAACTCAAAAAATTGCACAAGCGTGGAATGAGCTTATAATTGGAAAGACCGAAGATTCTATTTTTAAACAGGTTTCAGAAATCAGCGACGCGCTCGAAGCTTCTGGCAAAAAAGATGATAAAAAATATGCAGTTTTTGTTTCGCATCTTGTAAATCTCATCGAAAAAACTTTTGAACTTTGCGATTTTCCAAAACTCACCAAAGATGACATCAAAAATCAAAATGAAAAACTTCAACAGCAAATTGATTTTTTTGAAAAATATTCAAAAATTGGCACTAAAAAATTTTCATCGGGATTTATTAAAGAAATTCGTTCTTTGGTAACAAAATTTGCCGACAGTTTTGAACAATACACTTCCATCTTAAATTTTATCCGCCAGTACAAAACGCTTAAAGAACTAAATCTTCTTTTAGATGATTTTTTGGCGCAGGTAAATACTTCAAAGCGCATTTCTGGAAATCTTACTTTTAATGATGTTTCCGAGCTCGCATTAAAATTTTTGCTTGAAAACGAAGACCTTCGAAATCAGGAAAAAAATTCGTACAAAAAAATTATGATTGATGAGTTTCAGGACAACAACGGCAAAAACCGCGACCTTCTTTATATTCTTTCGCTAAAAAACGGCGCATTTGAAGATAACGGAAACTGCAAAATCTCCGTTCCGGAAAACAAAACACTTCATTCTCTTATAAAAGACCTGCGAAGTCCAGATAAACTTTTTTTTGTGGGCGACGAAAAACAGTCTATTTATAAATTTCGCGGCGCAGACGTTCAGGTTTTCAACGAGCTTACTTCGAGCGGCGAAAATGATTTAATTTATATGACGTTCAATTACCGCTCAGACGCCGCTCTTGTTAAAGCCTTTAACGAGCTGTTCAAAAACGGAAACGGTATTTTTGCACTTCCAGAGCCAAAACTTGATTACGAAGCGTATTACACCCGCGACGCTGCCAAAAATGGAATTGAACTTCCTCGCCTTACAAAGCAAAATATTCCAATTCACGCCTGCCTTTTAGAAGCAGATATTTATAGCGAAAATGAAAAAGAATTGCCGGAAAATCGCCTTGACTTGATTCCCGAAAAAGATCAAAAAGCCTATTTTATGGCAAAAAAAATCTACGAGCTTCACGAGCAAGGTTCGTCTTGGAATGAGTTTGCAATTCTCGACCGTTCGCGAAAAGACCGCGATGTAATTACAAAATATCTGGCTCTTTTTGGCATTCCGTATTCTGTTGATATTTTTAAAGATATTTTTACAGACGCAATTATAAATGATTTTTGCAGTTTTCTTAGAATCTGCGTTTATCCTTCTGATGCACGCTCTTATGCAGCTTATCTTTGCTCGCCGCTTGCAGGCCTTAGCGAAAATGAAACCGAAATGATTATTTCAAATCTTTTGGATTGCGATAGCGAAACTTTTAATCCGCTTGCAGCTGCAGATAAAATCATCAAAAATGATATTGGACAAGAAAGTTTTAATAAATATCAAAGTGCAAAAGAATTTTATATTCAAATGCGTTCAAAAGCGCTTCAGGAACGACTAACAACAACACTTTCTGTTTTGTGGCAAAATCGCGCTTACCGCTACGAAACTATGCAAAACGAAAAAACTATTTTATGCACAGAGCATTTTGATATGCTTTTTGAACTTGCGCGCCAGGCCGAAGAAAATGGAAAAACCGCCGCCTGGTTTATCGATCAGCTGGAACTTCTTAAGCAAAAATATTTAGCCGAAGATTCTGATTTAGACGCTTCCGAAGTCAGTTACCCGATTGAGCGCGAGCAGGCTGTTCAAATTATGACGATTCACAAAAGTAAAGGCCTTGAATTTGAACACGTTTTTGTTTATGGCTGCACAAATGTTAATTCAAAATCAGAAAAAGAAATGTTCTTTTTTGATGAAGAAACCGGCGTTTCAATAAAACCTCAAAAAGACTCACTAAACTATTTTTTTCTTAAGCAAAGCGAAAAAGCAAAACTTATGGAGCTTGCAGAATTCAGAAGACAAATTTATGTTGCAATTACGCGCGCAAAAAAAGCTGCTTACATTATTGGAAGTTATAAAAACACAAAAAAAACACAATCGATAATGCGGCTTTTTGAAAATAAAATTGCAACAGTTTATCCGCCGGAAGTTACGCAAAATTGCAATTATATTGAAGGATCTGGTTTTGATTATTTTAAAATTGAGCCAGTTGAATATAAAGATTTACCAAAAAGCAATTTTGATTCACAAAAATATTTTGATGAAAAAACTTTTGATTCTATTGAAACAATCAGCTTTTCGCAAAATCCAATTGAACGAAAAACTCCAAGTTCGCTTGAGAGTGATTTTGATTCTAAAGTTGAATCTCAAGATTATGATTTTGGAAAAATTTATGAGCAAAGCGAAGACTCTTTGCAGCCTCAGGATTTTTCGGCCGTAGATTTTGGAATTCTTGTTCATTCATATCTTGAAATGCAGGCAAACAGAATCAATCCTGAAATTTACGAGCCTGAACCAAAGTTCTTTAAAAATCTTACTGAATCACAAATCAAAGAAAATAAAGAACTTTGTATAAAAATGTGCCGCGATTTTTCTGAAAGCGAACTTGGCATTTCTTTAAAACAAGCGCAAACTTCCGGGCGTTTTTGGCGTGCAGAATGGGCGTTCCGAATGTTTTACAAATGCAGCACAGCTCCAAAAGGCGCAATTTTTACCGGCGCAATCGACTTGATTTTTGAAAATCCAGACGGAACTTTTACAATCTGCGATTATAAATCTGATTCTCAAATTAACGGCGAGCTTTACCGCGCACAGCAGGAATGCTACCGCGCAGCCGCTTCAAAAATCTTAAATATCAGCGAAGATAAAATCTCGCTAAATCTGTATTATTTGCGGCATAATCAGATTGTAGAATTGTAATTTGAAAAGGAAAAAAAACTACGTTGGTAAGTCGAAATTTTAATTTGATTTACTTCCACTGCGATGACATCCAATCTGCGGCTGCTGGACAATGGTATTTTGACTCGCTTGCGCTCGCACCCAGCAATGCAGATTGGATATCATCTCCGTTCGCGTAAATCAAATTAAAAATAATATCTTACATCCAGTTATTTTTCTTCTTACTTTTCAGTTTTCCGCGTAAATAATTCAACTAAATTACGGAAAAATCTTAATTGTAAAATTGGCTGATATGAAATATAATTTAGCAAAACTTGGTTAAAGGTTTTACAAATCAATTTATAAAACACAGCGAGAAAAACTATGAATAATAAAAAACTTATTGAAAGCGGCGCTGCCGTTCTTGGTATTGAATTTGGTTCAACACGCATTAAAGCCGTGCTGATTAACGAAAAATACGAACCTATTGCAAGCGGCTCTTACACTTGGGAAAACACCCTCGATAACGGTATTTGGACTTACCCGCTTTCTCAGATTCACGAAGGCTTGCAGAGCTGTTACGCTGACCTCAAAAAAGATGTTCAGGAAAAATACGGCGTAAAACTTACAAAATTCTGTGCCGGCG
The DNA here is from genome assembly GCA_017962415.1 of Treponema sp. Classification (GTDB taxonomy): domain Bacteria; phylum Spirochaetota; class Spirochaetia; order Treponematales; family Treponemataceae; genus Treponema_D. The sequence continues at coordinate 64,193 of JAGCVK010000009.1, forward strand.
GTATTTCTGCAATGATGCACGGATACCTTGCTTTTGATAAAGCTGAAAATCTTCTTGTTCCTTTTAGAACCTGGCGCAACACAATTACAGGAGCCGCTTCTAAAGAACTTTCAGAGCTTTTTAATTTCCCGGGTCCAGAACGCTGGTCTGTTTCGCATCTTTATCAGGCAATTTTGAATAACGAGCCTCATATCAGCAAAATCGAAAATGTTTATACACTCGCAGGTTATATTCACTATATGCTCACAGGCAAAAAAGTGCTTGGTGTTGGAGATGCCAGCGGAATGTTCCCGGTAAAATATGAAAATGGCAAAGCTGATTATAATCCTGATTTTAAAGCAAAGTTTGAAGCCTTGCCTGGTGTAAAACAACTTGGTCTTAAACTCGATTCAGTTTTTCCAAAAGTTTTAATGGCTGGAGAAGAAGCCGGCACTTTGACAGAAAAAGGTGCTAAGTTCCTTGACCCAACAGGAGATTTGCAAGCTGGCATTCCATTCTGCCCGCCAGAAGGTGATGCAGGAACTGGTATGGCCGCTACAAACTCTGTTGCTTCAAAAACCGGAAACATTAGTGCGGGAACTTCTGTATTCAGCATGGTAGTTTTGGAAAAAGATTTGAAAAAGGCTTACCCTGGAATTATTGATATTGTAACAACTCCAGACGGACTTCCGGTTGCAATGGTTCACGCAAATAACTGTACCGGCGAACACAACTACTGGATGGATTTGTTCTATGAAGTTGCAACAATTATGTGCGGTTCTGGCAATGTGCCAAAAATCGGAAAGTTTTTTGATGATTTGATTAATAAATCTCTTGAAGCAGACAAAGACTGCGGCGGACTTCTTGCTTACAATTATCTTTCTGGTGAAACTATTACAGGCTTTAATTCTGGCCGCCCGCTTTTTGCACGCGCAGAAAATGCTAAGTTCAATGTTGCAAACTTTATGCGCACACAAATGTTTGCTTCTCTTGGCGCTTTGCGTGCCGGAATGAATATTCTTTATGATGAAGAAAAAGTCCCGGTTGAAAGTATGACTGGAGCCGGCGGATACTTTAAGACTGAAGCTGGCCTTAAGTACATGGCAGCAGCTATGAAAACAAGTGTTAGCGCAATGGAAACTGCAGGTGAAGGCGGCCCTTGGGGTATGGCACTTCTTGCAGCTTTTTCGGCTGAAGGCAAAAAAAATCTTCCTGATTTCTTGAACAAAGAAGTATTTGGAAGCTGTAAGAAAACTACAGCGGCACCTGAGTCTGAATTAGTTGAAAGTTTTAATATATTCTTTGAAAGATATATGAAAGGCCTTGAAATCGAAAAGGCTGCTGTAAATACATTATAGCAAACTCTATATATGGCTCTCAGCGGAAATCAGCCACAAATAATGGCTTCCGCGCTCGCGTTGCTCGCTTGTGCTGATATTGCTTGCACCGGTTTCTGCTGAAAGGCATATATAAATCAACTATAATCAATATCATATTCACATAAAAAGAGGAAAAAATGACATACGAATCTTTAAGACTTCAAGCCTATGAGGCAAATATGAAAATCCCAGAGAATCACCTTGCTCTTTATACCTGGGGAAATGTTTCTGCTTTTGATAAAGACAAGGCAGTTTTTGCAATTAAACCTTCTGGAGTTCCTTACCCGGAACTTACACCTGAATCAATGGTAATTATTGATTTAGACGGAAAAAAAGTAGACGGTTCGCTAAATCCTTCAAGCGACACTCCAACTCACGCAGTTTTATACAAGGAATTTGCTGTAAACAAAAATGCAGAAGTTGGGGGTATTATTCATACTCATTCAACCTGCGCTGTTGCTTGGGCTCAGGCAGTACGCTCTGTTCCACTTTTTGGAACCACACACGCAGACCATATTCAAAAATCAGTTCCTTGCACTCCATATTTGAGCCAACAAGCCGTTGAATCAGATTATGAAAAAGAAACTGGACTTTTGATTGTAAAACACTTTGCAGAACTTGGTCTAAACCCAAGTGAAGTAAATATGGTGCTTTGCGGAGGACACGGACCTTTTGCCTGGGGCAAAAACGCAGACAAAGCGGTTTACAACGGAACTGTTCTCGAAGAAATCTGCCGAATGGCAATGTACACACTCCAAATTCGCCCAGATGCAACAGAACTTCCAGATTATATTGTAAACAAGCATTATATGAGAAAACACGGTCCAAACGCATATTACGGACAAGGAAAATAAAAAAAACACGCCGTCACCCAGAATATGTTTCGGGCCATTTTTTAGCAGTTGCAACTGAAACCTATTAAGGCCACCCCGACGGCGAAAATACTATATTTATGAACCGTTCAAGTTCCACTAACGCAATTATCCTCTCTCTAAAGCCTTTGGGCGAAAATAACTCCTCAGTTACTTTGATTACGCCAGAGAGCGGAATTGTTTATGCAGTTCTTTATGGCGGCCCAAAAAGCAGGCTTCGCTCGCTAGTTGCACAATGGAACAGCGGAAAAGTCTGGCTATACGAAAATCCCGAAAAAAAGCAAATCAAAATAAGCGATTTTGAAGTTACAAATTATCACGCAAGTTTTAGCCAAAATCTTTTTAAATCTTATGCAGCTTCTCTTGCAGCTGAACTTGCAATCAAAACCCGCTGTGGCGGAAGTGCTGCGCAATGTTTTCAACTCGTAAACGGATTTCTAAACGGAATGGAACTTTGTGATGAAAAACAAAGCCGGCTCGGGCTTCTTCGCTTTTTATGGCGCTATCTTGAATTGCTTGGAATACAGCCGCAAACTCATGCGTGCGGCAGCTGCGGAAAAACTTTTTTAGATACACGGTTTGCACCAGACGCCGTTTCATACTATAATGGTATGGAAAATTGTTTTATCTGTCCAAATTGCGGCGAACACGTATCCCGCGAAAATATGATTTCGGTAAAAACAACGGCAGTTCAGTATCTTTCTGCACTTTCCGTGCTTTCGCCTGCAGAAGCGCGAAAGCTCAGTATCAACGAAGAAATCTATGGGCAAATAAAACAGTTAGTTTTTTTTCTGATTGAGAACAGTATAGACCAGAAGCTGAACTCTATAGAAACTGGGATGGGGATTTTGTGAGAGCAGAAGCTTTAAACTGGGTAAAAAAGCCCGTTACAAAGCAGCAGATTGAGCCGCTTTGTAATTCTTTTAACATTTCACCTTTAATGGCCTCGGTTTTTGTACGCCGTGGAATCACAGAAGGAAAAGACCTTCTTTATTATCTCGAAGATGATATGCGTTTTCAGCATAATCCTTTTTGTTTTTCTGCAATGGAAGACGCTGTTGAGCGAATTTTGCAGGCAAAAGAAGAAGGTGAAAAAGTTTTGATTTTTGGCGACAGCGATGTTGACGGAATTACAAGTACCGCAATTCTTTACGAAGAACTTTCGCGGCTTGGAATTGATGTACAATGGCGACTTCCGCTCGAAGACGACGGTTACGGACTTTCAATTTCTGCAATTGATGATTTTGCAGCTCAAAATGGAACTTTGATTATCACAGTCGATTGCGGAATTTCAAATAATGATGAAATTGAACACGCAAATGAACTTGGAATCGAAGTAATAATTACAGATCATCATAATCCGCCAGAAGTTTTACCACAAGCAATAATTATTATTGATCCAAAAATTGAAGATTCCGGCTATTCTTTTGAAGGGATTTCAGGCGCTGCGGTGGCATACAAGCTGGTTTCGGCAATTCGTTTTGCGCTTTCTGATTTTTATAATGCGGAAATCTGCCTTTTAGAAATCACAGAAGATTCACAAAACAATTGTTTTTATGCAGATTGCCTGAAAATCAGAAATCTTGTAAAAAGCAAAGAACTTCACGAAAAAATAATTCCGGGCAAAACTTCAATTTATGATTTAAAATTGCCCTACTTTCTTAGCGGCCAGCTGATTTATTGCTGGGATTCAAAACACACGCTGGAAATGCTTTCTGCCTTGTTTGGAAGCGGAATTGAGTTTAATGTAAATGATTTACGAAACGAAATTTCAAAAGTAATTCCGGCTGTAAAAAATAAAACGGCAAATCAGGTAAAAGCACTTTCTCAGATTGCAAAATATACAGGCCAGCAAGCAAGTGAAATTGAAAGCATTTTTAATCTTTACGTTACTTACTGCAAAAAACTGATTGCACAAAAATATCCTCAGCAAATTGCAGATGAGCAAAAAGATATTCAGCTTGTAGCGCTTGCAGCGCTTGCTGATATTATGCCAATGAAAAACGAAAACCGCATTTTTGTGCGAAACGGAATCAGTTCAATCAAAAAAAACAGGCCACGACCAGGACTTGCTGAGCTTTTTAATAAACTCAATATAAATATTGATGCTCTAACTTCAGCTGATCTTTCGTGGAACGTTATTCCGGCTCTTAATGCTGCTGGAAGAATGGGGCATTCAGATCTTTCGCTAAAACTTTTGATTTCTACCAACGCAAAAGAACGCGAGCAACTTGCTGACACAATTTTTAATATGAACGAAGAGCGTAAAGAACTGGTTTCTTCGGCGTATTTTAAAATTCACGATAGCGCCGAGCAAAGTCTTGCGCAAAACTCGCAAAAACTTTGTGTTTCGGTTGACCAGACTATTAACAAAGGCGTAACCGGCATTCTTGCAGCACGACTTATGCAGGATTTCAATGTTCCAACAATTGCAATCACTTATGAAAATGAGATTTGTACCGGCTCTATGAGAAGTTGCCGCGGCTTTGTTGCTACAAGCTTTCTCGACAGTCTTGGCGATATCTTTATAAATCATGGCGGCCACAATTTTGCCGCAGGCTTTAGTTTTACAAAAGATAAGCTCGACGTTTTTCTAAAACTTGTACAAGAAAAATCCTCATCAATTCAACTGGAAGAAGAAACCAGCATTATTGAAGTTGATGCCGAAATCCCAATGGAACATCTTACGCCAGAAAATTTTGAATTGCTGGATACTTTTGAACCATGCGGAGCAGAAAGCCCGGAACTTATTCTTATGACCCGCGAAATCAAACTGATTGACACGATTGTTCTTGGAAAAAAAGAGCCGCGTCATCTCAAACTGATTTTTGATACTGGTAAACACAAGATTCCTGCAATGTTTTGGGGCCAGGCTGAAAGATTGCGAAAAGATATAGCAATCGGTAAAAAGTATGATATACTATATAATATGAGCCGAAACCACTACAACGGCACAATTACAAAACAATTGATTATAAAAGAATTAGTTCCCAGCGAATAAAAACGCACCGAACAAATAATTAGGAGAAAAAAATGAAAAAAACTTTGCTTGCTCTTTTTTGCCTTTTTCAGTTCAGTTTTATTTTTGCAGTAAATGCAAAATACGAATCGGAAGATTATAATCTGAACTTAGATTACAACGATGTTATTACTCCAGGTGATGCAATCTTTGTAAGAATGACAATTACACAGCAAAAAAATCATAAAAAAGCTAAATCTGAATCTGAAAAAAAGGCAACGCTTCAACTGCTTCAGGACAAAAAAGTAATTGAATCTGCGCCTTTTTATAATCTTAAATCAAAAAAATCAAATGTAACAGAAATGCTTTGCGGAATTCCAGTTTCGCTTTGGCTGAAAGACGGAAATTACAGCATTAAAGTTATTTTTTCTGATTCTGATAATGAACCAAAAGAGTTTTTTCTTCCTTCAAAACTAGAGATGAAAACTTTCCCAGAAGAAAAGATTCCTTTAGATGCAAAAAATACAAGCATTAAAACAGATTCAAGCCCGGAACGAGCTGCACAAATTGAAAAGCTAAACAATATTTTGTTTACAACAATGCCTTCTGATATTTATTCTTTGAAAAAATTTACAACTCCAACAGAATCACAGCGTTACACCGCTTACTGCGGAGACCGCCGCACTTACGTTTATTCAAACGGAAAAACTTCAACAAGTCTTCATTACGGAAATGATTATGGCATTCCAACAGGAACAAATGTGCGCTCTTGTGCCGCAGGAAAAGTTGTATTGGCAGAAAGCCGCATTTCTACAGGCTGGAGCGTTGTTGTAGAACATCTTCCAGGTCTTTACAGTCTTTACTATCATATGAATGAACTTTCTGTAAAAGAAGGCGATATGGTAAGTCAGGGACAGCTTCTTGGAAAATCAGGAGCAACAGGACTTGCAACAGGGCCGCATCTTCATTGGGAAATCCGATTGAACGGAAGCGCTGTTCGCCCGGAATTTTTCTTAAAAGACTTTACTTTTGAAGATTTACAATAAAGTCTTATAATTCTTCTACCGAAAACTGGCCGTTACTATCAAAACGAATTGAATAATAACGGTCAGCTCTGCAATCTGAAAGATCTATTGAAAAACGATTCACAAGTCCAAAAGTTGGAATCTTATACTTTCCAGTTGCAAACGCTGCAATTTTGTAAAGTTTTTTGCGCTGAGAAAGGCTTGAACCATAGCCCAAAAGCATACACTGCCCTTCATCATCATAATATTTTTCAAGAAAAGTTCCGTGAGAACGCTCGCGTCGCTCTTCGATAATTCTGTTTTTTCCGTAAATTCTTGAAGGAAAAACAAAATATTGAGAATCAATGCAAACCCGCGCAAATTCAACAGAAAGATAAGAGCCGCTCCAGGAACGCTCAATTACGGCAATTTCATTTCCATTTGAATCAATAATAGAAAAAGTTCCGCTAACAGTATTAACACCAGGAATTCCTTCTGATTCTGAAGAACCGTAAATCTTTATTCGCAAAAATTCCTGCGGAACGTTTTGCCACAATGAAGCAGCCGCATTAAAACACGAAAGATAAGCCCAGCAGACAAAAAGAACATAAACAATCAGAAAAAAAAGGAAAAAAGGAGAAAATAGTCTTGCGAAACTATAGCGATTCTTCAATATTACCCCAAAAGTTCCAAAAATGATTTTTCGTCAATTACAGGAATGCCAAGTTTTGCAGCTTTCTGATTTTTTGACGAACCGCTGGTCGTATCATTTGTAACAAGATACGACAAATCTTTTGTAACTGATGATTTAATAATTCCGCCGTTTTTCTTTACAAGCTGTTCAGCATCAGCGCGCTTCATTGTAACAAGCTCACCGGTAAAACAGAATGATTTTCCAGATAAAATACCACCGCCGGCAGCTTCAAGTTCAATAATTCCGCTTTCTACAAGGCTGCGCATTTCCTGCGCATTTTCAGCAAGGCCTTCTACAATAGTGTGTGCCATAATTTGAGCAAAACCGTAAACCGAAGCAATCTGATCCTGATTTGCAGAAAGAAGTTTTTCGAGAGAATCAAAACCAGCTGCAATCAATTTTTCTGCGGAAGTTTCGCCAACACCTTCAATATCAAAAGCTCCGACAAAAGTTGCAAGGCGCATTTTTTTATGATTTTGAATTGAGTTATAAACCTTTTGTGCGCCAAGAGATTTTTTGTCGGCTTCCATACTCTCTTCGTTTAAAAAGTATGGTACAAGTTCTTCAACTTGTAAAGTATAAATATCAGAAATTGATTTTAAGCGGCCGTCATTAAAAAGAGATGTTATAAGAGTCTCTCCAAGATCGCGAATATCAACTACCTGCTGATATTTTAAAAGCTGATGAAGAACGCGCTTTGGACATTCTTTATTCGGACAAAAAAGCCTGCTTCCTTCGTCTACCAAAACAGAGCCGCAAACTTCGCAAGTTTTTGGAAATACAATATCCGTTGTTTCCAGGCCTTTTTCTTCCACAACGCTTTCGATTTTTGGAATAATTTCGCCGCGCTTTACAACCACAACGTGGCTTCCGATGCGCACGCCGAGCTTGCGCAAAGTATCAGGATTCGCAAGACTCGCCCGCTGCACCTTTGTGCCATTCAATTCAACTTCGTCAAAAATTGCAACCGGCGTGTAAGTTCCGCCGCTCACACTCCACTCCACCTCGCGCAAGGTACTTACCGCTTCTTCAAGGCTGAACTTAAAAGCAATCTGTCTGTCCGGCCGGTCGCGGCTCGCGTCTGCGAGATTTATCGTGCGCTCCTTAATAACAAGTCCATCAATATCATATTCGAGCGCGGCACGTTCTTCCATAACTTTTGCGCGATACGCAATAACGCGGTCTGGACTTTTGCAAATCACAAGTTTTACAACATTAAAACCGCAATCCATAAGCCAGCGGATTTTTTCTTCTTCATTATTAAAATAGCTTGTTCCGTCGGTAGAAAGAGCATCGTAAACAATAAGTTTAAGATATTCGCTTCCTTTTCCGTCTTTACGCTTCATTAATCCGTTTGCAGCATTTCGGCAATTTGCCTTGTCTGGAAAATAAGTTTTATGAACTTCGTGAGTCATAATTACTTCGCCGCGAACGCCGCCAGTAAAAGGAACAAGAACGCCGTCTTTATAAATTGCAGCATTTACGCCGCCCATTTTTCGTGCATTTGCAGTAATATCATCGCCAATTGAACCATCGCCGCGTGTAACAGCCCGCTTTAAGTAACCGCCTTCATACTGAAGTTCAAGAGAAGCACCGTCGAGTTTATATTCAACTAAATATTCGTCGTATTTATGTTTTTCTGCCCAAGCCAAAAACTGTTCTGGATTCGCAGCTTTTTCCTGGCTTCCCATTGGCATAACGTGGCCAACTTTCGCAAAGTTCCCAGAATCAGCCCCAACTCTGTGCAAAATTGCATTTTCCGGGTCGAGTTCTTTTAGTTCGTCCCAAAGTTTATCAAATTCAGCATCACTAATTTCACCTTCGCCATTGTAATAAGATTTTTGATAGCGGGTTATGAGATTTTCAAGTTCAAAGATTCTGGGATTAGCCATTTTTCAATTCCTTACAAAAGCCTGCAAAATAATATTATTTTTGAGCCATTCGTTCGATAATCCAAAAATATATCAGATTTTCGATTTAGACTTTCTCAAAATAAATTTCTGTAATTTGCCTGTCGGCTTTAAGACCTTTGCGTTCAAATTTTGTCTGTGCACGCCAAGTCTGCGGCTCTGCAAATCCTTGATATTTATTTTTCAAATGCTCAGTTTGATTCAATTCTTCAAGAGCAAATTCTGCATAATCAATAATATCAGTTACAAAGTAAAGGTAGCCGCCAGGAGCAAGTTTTTGTGCAAAAAGATTTGTGCGCGGACGTTGAACCATTCGGCGTTTGTGATGACGTTTTTTTGGCCATGGATCTGGAAAGAAAATATGAAAGCCGTTTACTGAATTGTCGCCAATCATATATTCCAAAACTTCAAGAGCATCATATTCGATTATATAAAGATTTTTTAAGTCACGCTTTTTGATTTCGGCGAGAACTTTTCCAACACCTGGAGTGTGAACTTCAATTCCAAGATAGTTAATATTCGGATTTGCCGCAGCAAGAGCAACAGTTGCATCTCCCATTCCAAAGCCAATTTCAATTACAATAGGATTTGTGTTTCCAAAAACATCAACAAAATTCAGCTTTTTCTGCTCAAAAGGGATACACCATGAAGGAGCAAGCTCATTATAAGCACGTTCCTGTGCGGCAGTCATACGGCCTGCACGCAAAACATAAGTTTTTACTTCACGCCTCAAACTCGAGGGTGGTACGCTTTCGGCCTGTTCGGCGGATTCTACAGTTTCTAAAGTATTTTCCATATTTATTCCTTTTTACGTTGTATATTACTCATTTTCACTTTCTGGAACAACCAGTTTTTCTGGCTCAATACAAATTACAGTTCCGTCGCGGCTATACCAGATTATCTGATAAAAACCTGCATCGCGGTATTTTATCCAAATATCGCGCGTTGATTTTAACTCTTGCGTGCGTTCGCCAAAATAAATCAAAATATGCTCTTTGTCATAAATTGCAATTTTTTCAATGCCGTTCTTTTTTGTCATTACATCAGAAAGTGCGCTTAAAACAACATTGTAAAATGCCAAATCATATTGAACATCTAAAACTACGGTGCATTCTTTTTCGTCGGCATTGTAATAAGTAAGCTCATATTGCCCGCAAGGAAGCACTTCGTTTTCAGGAGCTTTTAGATTTGTGCAGCCAGCCCACTGCTGTTCATTTGCTTCGAGAATATCAATTACATCTGTTTCCCAAGTATAACCGGTTTCAAAATTTGTAATTTTGATTTTTTGATAACGGCGAACATCAGACGCGGAAAGTGCAAAAACAGAAAGTCTTGCCTGCGGCAAAGTTTTTTCATCATTATAATCAAAAATAACCGAATAATCAGTTGAAGCAACTTCCGGCGCACTTTGCGAACAAGAGGCAAAAAATAATGCAATCGGCAAAATCAAAAAAAAGAAAACTGCCTTGTTTATTTGAAAGTGATTTTCCATATCAGAAATTGAAATTCAAATTGATGACTGTAAGGTCTGAAGCAGAGAACTGATTTACAAGGGATTCAAATTTTACGTTGACCTTTTTGCAGGCATCATCAAGATATGAAAGATAATACAAACCTAAATCCGTTCCTTCCTGACCTTCTGGCAATTCGCGGTAAAAGTCAATGAGCGATTTTTTATTTGTATTTGAAGCCTTTGCAGACTCAATGTTATCTTTCATTTCCTGGAATTCATCGTCCTTATTATAAAGTGTAATTGAGAGTCTACCCTGCTTTCCGATTGAAGTTGAACCGCCGCCAAGTTTCCAAGAAAGGAATACAAGCTCGTGCTTTCTTTGAAGTTCCTGAACAATTTTTGCGCGAACTTCCGGATCAAAAATCAAAGCATCAATATCATCAATTCCGTGATACATTGTGCGCGCTTCTTTTCTGATATTTGTATTTTCATTGTTCAGAGCAAGTTCCATAACCATTACAGAAATATATTCGGCAACCTTTGATTTATCCATATAAGAACTCAAAAGATTGCGGATTGCAACGTACATTTCGCTTGCACCTTCGTTTTTGGCAAACAAAGTAATAATATACCAGTTCATAAGCCCAAGACGGTTCATAAACTTTTCTGACATTAAAAGATAAATATTTTTTTCTTCGGAAGAGTATTCTTTGTTTGACATAATAGCCTTCCAAATCGGGTCAAGAATCAGGCGTCTTGTATTTTGAATTGTTGCTTCTTTGTTTTGCAAAATTGTACGAAGCTGGCGTTCGCTCATATTTGTACGCTCATCAATCAAATGAGCAGGATTTGCACGGTTATGCTTTCTAACACATTCACATTGAATCAAAGCTGAATAAACATCTCGGTCAAACTGTTTGTACAAAAGCGAATAAACAATAACTTTTGACAAATCCATAACTTCCTGGCGCGAAGAAACAAATTCAGACATTGAGATTTCGATTTTGGAAATATAATCCAAAAGAATCATACTTTGAATAGACTGCGGCGAAAATTTATTAAGAGAAATTCCATATTCTTCGACATTATCTGCCAAACGGAATCGCAGAAGTTTTTTGTTATGACTAATAAAATTTGAAGCGCCGTCTTCTGTTAAAACCACTTTTAGAGGAAGCTCTAAAATAAATTTTTTATCTGATCCCATATTCCCTGCTAAGCAAAAAGCTTTTTTTATTGTTTACTATTATAGCCGATAGGACTTGCAATGTAAACAATAAAAATTTAAACTATATAAGATGAAAGTACGACAATTTTTTTGCAGCATTCTGATTTTCTTTTTCTGCTCATTAGCAGCCGCACAAAGCAACAGCGTTGCCGGAACAGAACTTTGCAATCAGGTACATTCATTCCTCTCCAAAAATAATTATTCACCAGAAAACCAAAAGCTTTTAGCTTCCGGAATAAATAATTTTCCTTATAATATTATCGTCACATTTAGTCCAAAAGAAAACACTTCTTCGGAAAATCTGATTTTAGTATTTTTTCAGGAAGATGTTCTGAAAAATCAAAAGCTCATAAAACAGTCGCTTGATATTATAAAAAACGCAAATTACCCCTTTACGGTTACAGCGCTTTTTGCAAATGGCGAAAAACAATTATTTGAAAAATCAGATATGATTTTTGGAAGCAGAGTTTTTATAGATTCTTTGAGTTCAAATCTTTCGTACACAGCAATCATTTTTGACCTTGAAGCTCAAAAAAGCGGAATTGAAACAACAGCTGCAGGCCTTTGTTCTCCGCCGTGGCTCATTAAAAATTCCTTAAACCTTTTTGCTCAACAAAACACAAACGCTCAACTTCCGCTTTTTATTCTCAGCCAGATTTCTTCGTACAAATTTATAAAAAGCCCGATTCTTCAAAGTTTTTTTGAAAACGAAATTCCTGCAATCCGTTTAAACATAGATTCAAAAATTACCGGCGAAGAAAAAGAAATTACCGCAAAACAAATCATCACAAAATCCGTTGAAGATTTTTCTAACGTTAGCGACACAAGCTGGGAACATCATTTTTTGATTACCCGCGTTTTTGGAAAATACAGAATTATTTCCGAATCATTTATTTTGCAGATTGTAATTCCAACAATTTTTGTTTGGCTTATTTTTATATTCATTTTGATTTTTGTAAACCGCCGCTTAAAACTTCACGCGTGGCAAAAAATAGGAAAAATCTGGTGGTCTGTTCCGCTAACCTATTTGATTATAAGCCTTTCGTTTTTTATTTCAGGTTTATTATTTAAGGCAATTTCGCCAGCCGCGACTGATGCAGGAAAGATTTACGGCCTTTTGGCGACTCAAATAATTACATCGCTTTTCTTTGTTCTTGCCATTTATATTATTATTCTTTCAACAAATTTTGGCTTTGAAGAAGGTTCTGTTGATTATCTTCTTGTAATCAGCTGCTTTATAAATCAGTCGCTTTTTATTTTAGCTGATATTTCTTTAAGCCCGATTTTTATAACCATTTGCATTCTTTCTCTTTTTGCACTTACAATCAAAAATAATACAATTCATTTTGTGATTTTTATTTTGATGATTATGCCGCTTGTGCCTTACGCTCACAGAATGATTGGCTCAGCTGATTTAAGCGATCTTTCTTATTTTTTACGCTCAAATTATCGCGTAAACTTTGTAATTCCTTTTGTTTTATATCCGGTTTACATTGTTTTGCTAAGAGTTTTAACTTCTATCAGAACAAATCGCAAAAAAATCTCAAAAGTAATAATTTCAACTATAATGATTTTTATTCTGGTTTTTGCAAGTTTGCTTACTCTTTCTATAATTCGCACTTCGCAGGCTAATAAAAAAATCATAGAAAAACCACAACTTACGCTTTCAACTCAAGGAAGCGGTTTAATTTCTGTAAATTATTATGATACTAATATTTTTAATGATATTGTAAGAACTGTAAATATTTCTCTCGAACGTGAATGCATTCTCTGCGATTTTTTGATTTCAACAAATTCTAATAGTCCTGTTTTATATTCTGATAATGATTACACTAATGTTTCAAATAATTCTGTAAGATTCCGCATTCCTGATAATCCGCCAAAGCAAATGACTTTCAGTTACGGTGCGGCAAAAACTCCTTGTAAAATTACAGTTTCGGCTGTTATAAAAGATGAACAAGGCAAATACTTATTCATCACAAAGGCTATAAATATCGGAGTGCTTTAATGGAAAATGTTCCCCGCTGGTATCTGCATGTAGACTTAGACGCTTTTTTTGCCTCTGTTGAGCAGCTGGATAATCCGGAATTTCGGGGAAAGCCTGTAATTGTCGGTGGAAAACCTGAAGACAGGCGAAGTGTTGTTTCTACAGCTTCTTACGAAGCGCGCGCTTTTGGCGTTCATTCTGCAATGCCGGTTTTTCAGGCTTATAAACTTTGCCCAAACGGAATTTTTGTTCATGGCCGTATGCACCGCTACGCTGAACTTTCCTATCAAATTATGAATATTTTCCGCGACTTTTCGCCAGATGTAGACCAAATGTCTATAGACGAAGCGTTTATTGATTTAACCGGAACAGAAAAACTTTTTGGCCCGCCAGAAATTACTGCGCAAAAAATCAAAGAACGTGTAAAAAACGAAACTGGGCTTACTGTTTCAATCGGGCTTGCTTCTACAAAATATCTTGCAAAAATTGCTTCCGGGCTTAATAAACCAGATGGATTTTGTCACATAAAAAAAGGCCAGGAACAAAATTTTATGCTGAATCTTCCATTAAAAAAAGTTTGGGGACTTGGTCCAAAATCTTTGGAACTAATTCGCACAAAAGGCTTTCGCACAACCCGCGATATTTTTGAACAGGAATATGAAACACTCGAATTTCTTTTTGGCAAAAATATGGCAAGTTTTTTGTACAATGTTGTTCGCGGAACAGAAACAGCAAGTTTTTCGCGGGAAACAAAATCGCATTCTATCAGCGCCGAAACCACTTTCCCTTATGATTTAACTGATATTTATACAATCGAAACGGAACTTTTGGAGCTTTGTCACGGCGTATTTTTTCGCCTTTTAAAAGAAGAAGGCTTTTCCAGAACGGCAATGGTAAAAATCCGTTACGAAGATTTTTCAACCTGCACAGTGCAAGAAACGGTTGAACGAAACATCATCACAATAGACACTTTTTACGAAATCATCAAAAGGCTTTTTGAAAAACGCTATGAAAATGGACGCGGAATCAGACTTTTGGGCGTTGGCTTTGAAAATATCGTAAAAGACGAAAAACCATATCAGCAGGATTTGTTCGATAACGGCGACGAAAAAAAACAGGCCGTTGAAAAAGCAATTTTAAAACTTTCAAAAAAACATCCGGAAATAAAAGTTCGTAAAGCGCGCACGCTAAAAGCCGTTTTATTTGCCTTTTTGATTTCTGGCGCACTTATTAATCCTCAAAAAGCCGCAGCAAATTCACCAGAACCTTTTGATTTGCAAAAAAACTCCAGCGAAAAAGCACAAATCACAGAGCGCGAAAAAGAATCAGCTTCCAGCCTTTTTAATTATGATATAAACGACAACAATTTTGTTGATTTTTCAATAAGCGGCTTTTGGAAAGCCCAATTTGAAAGTGGAATTAATTTTTCGTTTGGAAACGACACGCAAAGTGCCGCTTCTGCAATAATTCCGGTTTTTAAGCAGGAAGCTCAATTATCAGCTTTGCTGAGCTTAAACAATCACTGGTATTTTCAAGCTGATTTTGAAGACACCTTTACAAAAAACACTTTTGCCTTTGGCTACAAAGGTGAAAATCTTGTGCGGGATTTTAGAATTGCAAACAGAAATATCACAATGTCGCAAGGTTATAGCGCAGAGCAGTTTGGTTTTGCACTTAGAGGCGGTGAAAATCAGGCTCCGGGAATCAGTTTGCTTTTAAAACCACAAAGCGAACGTTGGCAAGCTGATTTTCTTGTTCGTTACGATATGACAGAAACAAAAAGAGCAGTTTATTACGGAATGAACAAAGTTAGCGATTCAGATATTTCGCCAGAAAATTTTGTTTATGGAAGGGAATTTCACTTTCCACAAAATTCTTTGAACATGCTTTACAAAATTGAAAATGTGTTTGTCGAAGACAATAACGGCTCATTTCGCGACGGGCGCGGCAAAAAATACAAAAGGCTTTCGGCAGATTTATTTTGGGTAAACGAAAATCAAAACAGGCTTTACCTTTCAAAAGAAGCTGGCGGCGCAAAAGATTATGACGGAAAAATTCCTGCAATTCTTATAACTTTTTTTGATAATTCTGCACCACAACAAATAGAAAATGATTTAGGAAATTATGATAATGAAAATTCATTTTTAGGCGAAATAAAAAAAGAACTTGGAGATGAAGTTTCAAAAACTGAAAATAATTACCAAAAAATCACAACAATTGACGGCCAAAATGCACTTATAATTCAGGATTCAAAAGGCTTTTCGCCTTTTTTGTGCCAGAACATCTACGACAGCGGAAAAAAATCAAAAGCTGATGTTTTTGTAGTTTCGCAAAAATCAGAAATTACAGTTGCAAAATATCAGGCAAACTCCGATTCACAAAATCAAACTTTGACTTTTGAAGATTTTTTTGAAAATCAAAATAATTACATAAAAATCATAAATAAAGAACAAAAAAATAGCGTTTACCCTTTTGCAAAAGATTGCCCGGAAATCTATTTTGGAAAAAAGCAAAACGGCGAACTTGCTATTCGCACAAGAAATTACGCGCCAGTAAAGGAAATCCAGATTTCAAAAAAAGCCGCGGGCGACACCGTTCAAGCCTACAAAAATGGAACACTTATAAATGCTGCAACTTTTGATGAAAAAACTGGCGTTGTTACGCTGAACGAAGCAGTTTCTCCAACAGACCGCATTGAAATTATCTGGCAGGAAGAAACTTCGGATTTTGAAAAAGGCGCAATTGCAGCCGGCGCGGGTTTTAAATATCATTTTTTACCGGGCTTTTTTGCAGATGTTTCGCTTACAACAAAAATTCCAATTAAGCAAAAAGATTATTCGGCAACTTCACAAGAAATCAAAAGCAGCTTTACAGCCCTTTCTGGCGGCCTTAATTTTGAAAAAGGCGGCCTTGAACTTTCTCAAAAATCAACAATTGCGCTTCAAAACGAAAACACAAGCGACATTTTGATTTTATATGACTGGCAAAATGAACTTGAAGATTATGAAGAAGAACTCGAAGAATATTCAAACGCAATTGTAAAACCTGCAATTCCGCAAAAACCAGAAAAAAAGTCGGAAATTCATTTTTTGCCCGCGGATTTTTCAAATTACAAAACAATTTCAATTGAACTTGATTTTGAACAATTTACAACCGAAACTCAAAATCAAAGTCTTCAAATCATAATTGATGAAGATTCTGGCACAAAAGATTCAAATAATTATGCTTTAAAACTTTTTATTTCTGATTGCAGAAATTTTGCGCAAAATAAAGGCATTCAAAAAATCAAAATTATTCCAGCCGAAAAAAAAGTTTTTGCAGCCGAAAACGAACTTTTGCAAAATGATTTTGATTTACAAATTTTTGAAAATGTAAAGCCTTCAAGACTGATTGTAAAAACCGAAGAAAACGCAAATCAAGAAAACAAAGTTTTTGTACAAAAATTTTCATACGAAAATGCACAATTTTATTTTACCGCGCAAAATTATCTCATTGCAAAATACAAAAAGCAAGGCCCAATTTTGAAAATCAAAAATTTTGAGCTTTTTAAGGATTTTTCAATTAGCGCAGAATCGAATCAAGGAAGCGGAAATTTTACAAATCCAAAACCTTTTATAAATTCAAAAGCAAAAACAGAATTTACCTTTGTAAATATCTCTTTTGCAAGTGATTTAAGTTTGAATCAAGCTGAAATTGCACAAGCCGGACACAGCGTAAAAACAAAAGAGCTTTTATTTGGAATTCTTTTTGCGCAAGATGATTATCGCTTTAATCCGGTTTACAACGAATTAAAAAAACAAAACGAGTTTTATTTTGATTTTTCAAAAATCAAAATTCCTGTAAAAATTTCTCTAAAAACAGCGGCTTTTGATTCACTTTACGACAGTAAACAAAGCGGAGAATTAACTTTTAACTGGATTCAAGATTTTAAGATTTTGGAAACGGAAATTGGCGCAAAAACTATTGCAGCGCAAAAATCATATTCAGGAAAAAATACAAAAAATCTGCAAAGCCTGAACAATTATTTTTCGAGCTGGTACGATATTTCGCAATATGAATTTTCAAATGGCCAGGAAGATGCAAAAACACGCGAAAATCTTTATTCAGGTTTTATTTCGATTTCATTTCCAAAAATTAAAAACAGCGTAAGTTTTTCTCCAAAAATAACTTACGAGCTTTCTGATAAATACGAAACAAACGACCAAACTGAAAATCAAGCCCTTTTTACAGACAAAGAATACTTAAAATTGCAGTTGCCGTTCAGCACCGAAAAACGCTACTTTAGCTTTGACATCTCAAGAACTGCCGGCGCACTTGAAAATTGCAAAAGAGGCGGCTCATATACTTGGGACACAGAAAAGCTTTTTAATAAACAATACCAACGAAAATGGTTTTACACGCAGCTTCCATTTTACGAACTTTTTGATACAAAAGCCGCTCAAAAAATTGACGAAACTTATGAATCAAAATACGAAATAAATTATCGCCGCAAACTTTCAAACTCAATGAAAGATCTTTACATTCCTTCGAGCATAAATTTTGCAGTTTCGCGCAGCATAAAATCAAAAACTCAAGAAGAAAGCTCGCAGGCTTTGGACGCTGCCGATTTATATCAAATAAAAACTTTAATCACAACAAATTCAATAAATAATTTTGGTGCAAACAGCCGCAACAAAATATTTAACTGGTTCCAAACCGAAGAATTAACAACAAGTTTGAGCGCAGCCGCAAAAATTCCTTCGGATTCGCCTGGCGATTTCAGGCTTAAAATTCAAAGTTTTGCGCAACTGTTGATTTTTGTAAAAGAAAAAACAATTATTTCGCAAATTTTTGATTTTAATTTTGAAAATAATTACGACTGGAATCTTAGAAATATAATTTCGTATACAAGACCTTCGACAAACAGTTTGCTTAGCGCTCTGATTTATTTTGTATATCCGGATTTGATAAATCAGAATAACAGTTCAGTTTCGCGAAAAGACCAGTTTACCTTTGAAATCGGGCAAATCAGCAATAATTTTAGGCAAAAGTATGATTATCAGCATTCAGTTGGAATTGATTTTATGGAATATTTTAATGTGAATGCAGGAATCGGCGGAACTTTGATTTTGAATCAAAATTCCACAGATAACTTTAGTTTGAATTTTACAATTGGCGCAAAAGCAGAATTTTAATGAATAAATGGCGTAAACGCAATTCATTCATTAACGCATTTTTGCTTTGCAAAAAGTGCTCAAAATCAAACAAATGGCAAAAGCAGATTATTCCAGCGGCGAAAAATAGCCGGTTTCATCGCGGCCGCTTCGATTCAAAAGATAAACTTCGGCTTCGAGCGGTAAATAATTTGTTCCAAAATTTGTAGAAAGAGCTGATGTAAACGACAATTGATAAATTCCCTGCGGAAGTTCAATAATATCTTTTACAACATCAGAAAGTCCTTGCGGCCTGAACACATAATAAACTTCGCCCGAAGTGCTGTTTACAATGTACGAAAGTTCTTCATCTAAAGCACCTTGATCAAGCTGAATCACAGAAAACGAAATAGAATTATTGTTCATATAGCACGAAAGTTCTGCAAGATTATATTTATCAAAAGAAATTGAATTATCGCTTGCAGCAGTTATAAGAATAATTCCGCGTTTTTTAGAAGCATTAATCAAATCGTTTGAAGCAAGCCGCAACGCTAAATCAGCTGATGAAGAAGCAGCCTTTTTTGTTTTTAGCGCTTCAAGGCTGAAATCCCCAAGAGCGTCCGGCTTTCCAACATATTCCACCGCAGGGATTGCCCCAGCCGCAACAATTCTAAGCGTACCTTTCCCGTTCATCGAGGCGGCCACTTCCTTTACCGCACTTTCGAGTTCGCGAGCATAAAGCTCAGACTTAATTGAACGGTCAATAATCACAGTAATATCAGCATCTGTGTTATTTGAAGCAGCTCCAAGCAGCTTAAGTTTTGAAACCGGGCGCATATTTTCGGTCAAATAAAAATTTTCTTCCTGCAAACCAACAACCGGCTGACGATGCCGGTTTTCAACGCGAAGTTCAACCGTTACGTTCGGAAATTTTGAAGCATCAATCTGTTCAATCTGAACAAAAAGGCCGCCAACAAGTTCCTGAACTTTTGACATTACATAAACTTCATTTGCCGTAAAATCAGTTACAATTACATTGCCATTTACATCTGGGCTTGCAGAGGTTACGCGCGAAGGTGCATTTCCGGTTTTTACATATTCAAAAAGAGGACCAGAATCAGCGTCTACAGAAACTACACGATTTGAATCGCAGACAATAAGACTTCCGTTCCAATATTTAAGGGCTTCCGGTTTTTTTAAGGTTTTGGGCTCAACAAGCTCGCGAATAAAGTTTCCGGCGCGATCAAACTCATAAATACAGCCAGTCTGATCATCTGCAACAAAAACGCTTTCATTTACAACGGCAATTCCAGTTGGACCTCTAAGCCCCGAAAAATCCGCATTTTTTCCGCCAAAGAAAAAAACAGGCTCGCCGTCTTTATCAAAAACGTCAATTCTGCGGTTTCCATAATCAGTTACATAAATACGCTCTAAATAATCCTGAGCAAGATAAAGTGGACCAACAAGCTGGCCATTTGAGCGCCCTTTTGAACCGATATATTTTGTAAAATGTGCATTTTTATCTAAAAGAGCAAGCCGGTCGCCAGAATTTTCGCTCACTAAAAGATTTCCGTCATGAAGACGCAAAATATCACTTGGCCGGTCAAAACCGTTTATTGGGCCTTCGGCACGATTTATAACTTTTCCATTTTGATTTAACAAAACAAGTTCGTTTGTATTATAAGCGGCAACCCACATAGTTCCGTCATAATTTGGCTGAACAGAAACAGGCCCGCTAAAAATCATATTTCCCTGAAAAACGCCCGGAAAAGCACCGGCTTCAGAAAAACGCATGAGCTTATCGGTTGAATCGCCTGTAACACGGCGCTCGCGAACAATTTCGATTTTATTTTCGAGAAGAAGTCCACCGTATCCATTTTCGCTGGCATTGTTCCAGTAACTTAAAGCAGAACCTTCAAGGCCGGCTTTGTAATAAGCCTTTCCAAGCCAGTCCAAAATCAAATTATCATCAGGAAGATACGCAAGGGCTTTTTCAAACTGAACAATTGCTTCGTTAAAAGCTCCTTTATAATAAGCCTGAACACCTCTTCTAAATTCTTCCGAAGCAAAGCCTTCATTTCCCGTTCTGATTCTGTCGGAAGGAACTTTTAATCCCGCGTCGGCAGTTGTAACCTGAGCAAAAACAGGATTTACAAAAAGTGCTGACAGAAATACTACAAAAGCCACTTTTTTCATTAATTGCCCGCCTTAAGTTCTACTGATTTTATATGATTTTCAATCTCTGCATTATTTTTATCTAACTGTTTTGCCTGATTCAAATACTGCAAAGCATCTTTATAAAGACCAAGCTTGTAATAAACCCAACCCAAAGAATCAAGGCACGCAGCAGATTTTGGTGCAGATTTTACAGCCTGCTTACAAAGAGTAAGTGCTCTGGTTAAATCTTTATCCTGACAAGCAAGCACATAGCCTAACCCATTCAAAGATGAAATATTATCCGGGTCGGACTTTAGAGACTGCTCATAATAATTCATACAGCGTTCTGTATCATTTTGTTCCCACGCAACAAACGCAATTGCCGCGTAAACAGAAGCTGTCATATAGCCTGTTTCAAGAAGTTTATTTAATTCAAAATCCGCAAGACGTTTTCTTCCAGAAAGCGCATAAATTACAGCAAGCAAAAATCGGCATTGCAAAACGCGTTCAAGCTGGCCGCCGGAAGTAACTACCTGCTCAAGAAATAAAAGCGCATCATCATAACGTTCAAGTTTTGTATAACAAAGGCCAAGATAATAAGACACTTCGATTTTATCTGTTTCGGAATCGGAAGGCAGTCCCAAAAAAAATGCAAGCGCACGCTCATATTTTTTTTGAGAATAAAGAAGTTTTCCTTCATTTAAAATTGTATTATTCTGCAAATTTCCCCACCCTTTTTATAAACTATACTATTTTACAACTTAAATCGCATACCGTCCACTATTTCATTTGCAAGAGGATCTGCATAAACTGTTGAAACTGCAATATAGCCCTGCTTTACAACAAAAGCATCACATTCTTCATTGAGGAGTGGAACTGCCTCTCCAGGAACAAACGAAACTTTCATTTCTTCATCAGATTTTTCAACATGAAGCCGGTCGCCATAATCGCGGATACAAAGATTTTTGCAATATTTTACGCCTTTATAAGAATCTAAAGAAGCAGCATTTACGTTTACAAAAGCTCTTGGAACTTTTGTGCTTGCCAAAGCCGCAAGTTCTTTTAGATTTTTTGCCGCAAAATCAGCAAGCGCTTCATATTTCATATTAATAATATGCTCTTTATCCCAAATTCCAGGATCCACACTCAAAGCAATTGCTGGAACTCCATTCAAAACCGCCTGACGCGCAGCCCCGCAGGTTCCAGAATAAATAATATCAGTTCCGATATTTGCACCTTCATTGATTCCCGAAATTACAAGATCAAACTTAAAATCAAAAAAATCGCTTGTAATACCAAGACAAGAGCAATCAACAGGAAGCCCTGAAGTTGCCCATTGATTCTCTTTGTACTTTCGCAACTTGTAAACACCATTCATAGTTATATGGTGCGATGTTGCAGAACGATTTGAATCTGGCGCAATTATGTACACTTCATTTTCGCTTTCTTTTGAAAGCCTTTTAAAAAGCACTTGAATTCCTTTTGCCTGAATTCCATCATCATTTACTAAGAGAATTTTCATAATTTTTTATCCTTTTTTTAATCTTTTACTATTGATGCACCGTCCGCAGGTTCAACTTCATAAACATCCGGATGAAAACCGAAAATCTTTTCGAATTCGGAAATCTTTTTCTGGAAGTTTTCAATATCACCTTCGCGCATAATTGCATACAAACAGCGGCCAAAACCTTTTCCGGTAATTCGTCCGCAAGTTACCTGATTTCTTACAAAATCAAGATTTGGCTCAAGCTCATTTACACGCTTTAGAATCCAGTCAATTTCCGGGCACGAAATATTAAACATATCGCGCATAGTTTCGTGACTGTGATTTACCGCGCGGGCAAATTTAAAGAAGTCGCCTTTTTCAATTCCCTCGCGGGCATCAAGAACATCATTATGTTCATAAATAATTGAAAGCAGCTTTCGCCTTACATCTTCACCAACTTCGGCAAGATGTTCATTAATATCAGTTACATCATCTATATAACGCCAGCCGCCATAAGCATTTGGTTTTCGCTCCCTCATATCACCCAAAATTAAGGCAAATTCCGGCTCGTGCAGGCTTTCTTCATTCCAAACAGAAACTCGGGGAACTTTTGTATCAACTAAAAGAATCTTTTTATCTTCAAAGTTGAACGGAACATAATCCCAGGAGTTTTTGAAATGGTCGGTGATTATTATATTATTTTTTTTAGAAAAAAGTGCAGAAAAGTTGTCAGAAATGTAATTGTTGGATTGTAAAAAGCGACGGTTACCGCGTTCGATAACCTGAAGAAGTTCCATGTCAGAACAGTTTAAAGCAAAAAGATTTTTTATGGCCAGCGCAGCGGCAGCCTTTATTGCCGTAGTTATTCCAAAGCCCGCCGACGGAAGAATTTCACTATAAATTGTGATATTCATACCTCCAAGCGAAAAGCCCCCGGAAGTAAAACCGTAGATTATTGCTTTTACAGCGTTTGCCCAACGGTCTTCTTTTTTCATTTTTAACGATGTAAGGCTTGCTTTTTTTCGTTCTTTAAGTTGATGGAAGTAAAATCGTAAAGAAGTATCGTCCCGCTTTGAAATCGCAACATAGACAGGAAGATTTACCGCCATCGATAAAGTTTTGTCTTTAAAGAACCAGGAATGTTCACCTATAAGGTGAAAGCGTCCAGGCGCTTTTGCTACAGATTCGGGCTTCCCTTCGTATTCCAATTCGTGTGTATCATTTATAGCTTTCATTAATTGGGTCCCCCCCTTATTCCCCTAATTTACCTTGAAATTTTTCAATGTATATTGTTAAAATAATAATATAATGGAATTGATTTTACAAGTTATTTTTTCTTCAGTTTTCTCAGCTTTGATGTTATCAGCAGCTATCCCAAATGAATTATATTTATTTGGCTGTCCGTTTTTTACTTTTATAGCTTTTATTCCTTTATATCTGATTTTTAATAAAATCAAGAATTTCAAAACAGCTTTTTGTGTATTTTTTTTACAAACTCTTACAACGCATTTAATTTCGAGCTTTTGGCTTGCCTTTTTTAAGGATTTTGCAGTTTTTACGCTTGGAGCGTCTGCTTTGGGAACAGCCTGCATTGGCGGATTTTTTGGGCTTTTCTTTTTTATTCCGTATTATACATCTGAAAGTCAAAATAAATTAAATGAATTTTCGCTTTGCAGCTCGTTCAGACTTTCGCCAGTTTTTAGAATTATTTATTTTTCTGCAATTTATACGCTTTACGAATGGGTAAAATCCTCTGGATTTTTGGGCTATCCGTGGGGAACGGTTTCTTCTGCAATGTTTAAAATGCCGGTTATTATGCAAACAGCTTCCATTACCGGAACTTACGGAATCACTTTTATAATTGTGATGTTTAATGCTATCGCAAGCGAAGTTTTTTTACTTTATTATGGCAAAAATCAGTTACAAAAATCAAAAGAAAAAGACACGTTGCAGGTTGCAAAACTTTTTGGAATAATTTTTGCACTTGTGATTATTCACGGGCTTTTTCAATATAATATACCTCGAAAACCGGTAAAAGAACTTACTGTAATTACAGTTCAGCAAAACAGCGACCCTTGGAAAGAAGAGTCTGATGAAAATTCGATTTTGGTTTCGCAACAGCTCACTAAAGAAAAAATTGATGAACTTGAAACTTTGGGCAAAAAAGCAGATCTTGTTGTATGGAGCGAAGGTTGTTTGCGCTGGAGTTTTCCGGCCGGCGAAACTTATTATTCCTGGTTTCCGCGAGAAAAACCTCTTGTAAATTTTGTAAAGGAAGCAAATGTGCCGTTTATTTTTGGCGGCGCCTTTGTGCGAAATCGCAAAATTGGAACAGCCAGAAGAAAATCTGAACAAAACTCTGGTTTTAGCGCCAGTTCAAACTCAAATTTAAGTGCTGCTCAAAATAGCGGACTTAGAGATTTTCAGCGCGAACGCCGGGAATATTTTAATTCGGCGATTTTATTTGACGCGGGCGGAAATTTCAGAGGCCATTATGCAAAAAATCATCTTGTACCTTTTGCAGAAGCGCTCCCTTTTTCTGAAGTTCCCGTCATAAAAGAATTTCTTGGAAACGTAATTGGAATTAATGCAAACTGGACTCCAGGCGATCAATATACTTTTTTTGATGTTCCTTGCCGCATTACAGAAAATTATCGTTTGCCGGCTGTAAAAAATATCAATCTTACAAAATCTTTTTCGCTTCAAAAATCAGAAGAGTCAAAACCTTATACTGTAAAAATTGCAACGCCTATTTGTTTTGATGATTCTTTTACTGATATTATGCGCCCGCTTTTTCTAAATGGCTGCGAACTTTTTGTAAATATTACTGATGATTCCTGGTCGCTCAAAAAATCAAGC
Source organism: Treponema sp. (assembly GCA_017962415.1). Classification (GTDB taxonomy): domain Bacteria; phylum Spirochaetota; class Spirochaetia; order Treponematales; family Treponemataceae; genus Treponema_D. Next base: position 89,289 of record JAGCVK010000009.1, read on the forward strand.
GAAATTCAGCATTTTGCAATTGCCGCCTACCGAGCAATTGAATATCGAACAACGCTCGTGCGCTCTGCAAACGCAGGCTACTCTGTTGTTGTAGAACCTTCCGGCAAAGTGATTTCAGACCTTCCGCTATTTCAACAGGCAGCTATGGCAACTGATGTTCCAATTTACGAACACAAAATCACAACTTACGCGCGCTTTGGAAACTGGCTTCCATATCTTTGTTTGGCATTCTTTTTGCTCAGCTCAATATGGTCTTACCTTTCTTTTGTACCCGATGATTTTATTCCAAGCGAACGAAAAATCAAAAAATCTAAAAAGCACAAGAAAAAGAATTCTAAAAATAAAAAATAGTCAATACTTTGTTTTGCGAATTCCCAGACAAGCATAAAAAATATTTTTGTCAAGGAAAAAAGTTTCAAATAAATTCGCTAAAATTCAAAAATTTCTCTTGTTTATCCATATTTAGTGTACTATTATATTTATACAACAATAAAACGCTAGAGAATCAAAAAGTGAGAGGAAGATATGCGCTGTCCTTACTGTGGAAATCTTGAAGACAAAGTTTTGGAATCCAGAACTATGGTAAACGGAGAAAGTATACGAAGACGGCGTGAATGTATTTCCTGCGGCTATAGATTCACAAGTTATGAGCGTATTGACGAAAAACCTTTTATGGTTGTTAAACGCGACGGCCGAAGACAGCCTTTTGACCGCAAAAAACTTGAAAAAGGAATTGAACGTGCCCTGGAAAAACGTCCGGTCTCCACTTCTATGGTGGAACAAATTTCCAATGACATTGAAGATCTTGCGATTAAAAAGGGTCGAGAGAGCCGAGAAATCTCTACTTCGGAGCTGGGAGAACTTGTTCTTGAAAAGCTGTACTCTATCGATAAGGTTGCGTACATCCGTTTTGCGTCTGTATACCGGCATTTTGAAAATCTCGATGAATTCATTACTGAAGTGAAAAACATTGAAAAGAGGGGAAAAAACAATGAGTGATCAGTCTATCTTTCCGGAATGGAGAAGCTTTCTGGGGTCAAGCTCGGACAGTGAAACAAAGGGATTTCTAAGATCGGTGGTTAAACGTTCTGGAGAAATCGCAGAGTACAACAGAAATAAGATTGAGGCCGCAATTGGAAAGGCCATAGAAGCTGTTGAAAAACAAAAAGATCCAGAAAGAGCCGCAACTCTTACAGACAAGGTTGAAGAAAAACTTCGCCTTGAACTTGCAGGAAACAGAGCTCATTCAATTCCTGCTATTGAAGAAATTCAAGACATTGTAGAAACCGTACTCATTGAAAACAAAGAAGTTGAAGTTGCTAAGGCTTACATTCTTTACCGTGCCCGCCACGAAGCTATGCGCGACGCAAAAAGCCTTATGATTGATATTAACAAAACTATGGACGGCTACCTTGCCCAAAGTGACTGGCGCGTAAACGAAAACGCAAACGTAAACTTTTCGCTTGGCGGACTTATTCTTCACAACTCTGGAACAATCACAGCAAATTACTGGCTTAACAACATTTATTCTAAAGAAGTTGCAGAAGCTCATAAAACAGCCGCTTTCCATATTCACGACCTTTCTATGTTCTCAGGTTATTGTGCCGGCTGGTCTCTTCGTCAGTTGATTGCAGAAGGGCTTGGCGGAGTTCCAGACAAAATTACTTCAACTCCTGCAACTCATCTTTCTACTCTTGTAAATCAGATTGTAAATTTCTTGGGAATTATGCAAAACGAATGGGCTGGCGCTCAGGCATTTTCTTCTTTTGATACTTATCTTGCCCCATTTATCAGAACCGATCATCTTACAGAAAAACAGGTTCGCCAGTGCATTCAGTCTTACATTTACGGAGTAAATACACCAAGCCGCTGGGGAAGCCAGGCTCCGTTTACAAACATCACACTCGACTGGGTTTGCACTGATGATATGAAGAATAAAAAGGCAATTGTTGGCGGAAAAGAGCAAGACTTTACTTACGGCGACTGCCAAAAAGAAATGGACATGATTAATAAAGTGTTCATTGAACTTATGATTGAAGGCGACGCAGACGGACGCGGCTTTGCCTACCCTATTCCAACTTACAACATTACCCGCGATTTTGACTGGAATTCAGAAAACGCAAAACTTTTGTTTACAATGACAGCTCAATACGGAACTCCAAACTTCCAGAACTTTGTAAACTCTGATTTGAATCCAAGCGACGTGCGCTCTATGTGCTGCCGTCTTCAGCTGGACAAACGCGAACTTCGCCGACGCGGCGGTGGACTTTTTGGCGCAGACGAATTTACAGGTTCGCTTGGCGTTGTAACAATCAATATGCCGCAAATCGGATACCTTGCTAAAAACGAAGAAGAATTCTACAAACGACTTGATTATCTTATGGATCTTGCAAAAGAAAGCCTTTGTACAAAACGCAAGGTAATTCAAAAACTTTATGACGGTGGACTTTTCCCATATACACGCCGCTATCTCAAAACTCTTGTAAATCATTTTAATACAATTGGTCTTTGCGGTATGAATGAATGCTGCTTAAACTTCCTTGGAGTTGATATTACCGATCCAAAAGGAAAATCTTTTGCAGAAAAAGTTTTGCAGCACATGAGAGACCGTATGCAAGATTATCAGGAGCAGACTGGAGATCTCTTTAATCTTGAAGCAACTCCGGCTGAATCAACTTCTTACCGTCTTGCACGCCACGACAAAGAGCATTTCCCAGATATTATCACAAGTGGAACAACAGAGCCATTCTATACAAACTCTTCACAGCTTCCAGTTGATTACACCGCTGATGTATTTGAAGCGCTTGATCATCAGGAAGCTCTTCAAACAAAATACACTGGCGGAACTATGTTCCATGTATTTATGGGTGAAGCACTTAAAGACTGGAAGAGCTGCGCAGACCTTGTACGCACAATTGCAAGCAAATACCGCATTCCGTTCTTTACAATTTCGCCAACCTACTCAATCTGTAAAGTTCACGGATACCTTGTAGGCCAGCAGTTTGAATGTCCAAAATGCAAAGCCGAAAAAGAAAAGGCTCTTAAAGAAAAACTTAAGGCACTTGAAGCAGAAAGAGAAAAAGTTCTTGCTGCCGAAGCACATAAAAATTAAAGATTTTATTGTGCGAAACCGAAAATTCTAGTGTCAGCTAATTTGACAAATAAGCACATCTACGCTACATTTAGTGTGGGTGAAAAATAAAAAAATTGGGAGGAGAAAAAGATTATGGAAAAAAGAACACTTGCTCAGATCGAGGCAGAAATTGCAGAAACAAAAGCTGCATTAAATGACGTGCATGGAACTGAAACAGAAGTTTACGCACGCATCGTCGGATATTACCGCGCCGTAAAGCACTGGAACAAAGGCAAGCGCGATGAATTTGACCAGAGAAAAATGTTCTCTCTCGAAGCAAGTAAGGAGTACGACATTACTGCAGCAGACGAACCTTGTGTTCGCACAGCACCTGCAAAAATGTCAAAGAGTGAATCAGCATCAGACATGGCAAGCGTAACTTATGAACTTTATACAAGAAAGACATGTCCAAATTGTCCGCCAGTAAAAGAGTTTATGTCAGAACTCGAAATGCCTGGCCGTTCAATTGATGTCGATACAAAAGAAGGACTTGCAGAAGCCGCTAAAAAAGGCGTTTTTGCATCTCCAACAGTTATTTTCTACAACGAAAATGGCATTGAAACTGCTCGCTGCCACAATGTAGAAGAACTGGAAGCTGTATTCAGCAAGGTAGCAGTTTCGGCTTAAATATGACGAATCTGCCGCTTGATGAACCTGCGGGCGTTCTTGTAAAAACCACTTGCGTGGATTTTCCAGGCCGCGTTGCAGGTTCTTTTTTTCTAAAAGGCTGTAATATCCGCTGCCCCTACTGCTATAACGTTGGGCTTGTTCTTGAAGATTCAGTTTATGATTCAGAACCTTTAAGTACTGTTGCAGAACTTTTTGCCCACCTTGAAAAACGTCAGGGAATTTTAAGCGGTCTTGTAATTAGTGGCGGAGAGCCGCTTTTAAATCCTTATACACCATTAATCATAAAAAAAGCCCGCGAACTTGGCTATAAAATCAAAATTGATACTAACGGCACGCTACCAGGAAAACTCAAAGTTCTTGTTGATAATCCAGAACTTCGCCCGGACTTTATTGCAATGGATATAAAAACAACGCCGGCACGTTATGCAACGCTGATATGCGGAAATAAATCGCCTTTTTTTGGTAAATCTGATTATTTTGAAAAAGTATTGAATGAAAGTGCAAAAATCATTGCAGAATATCCTTGTGATTGCCGCGAATGGCGCACGGTTTTAGTTCCAGGCCTTGTTACCAAAGATGATATAAAAGAAATGTCAAAACTACTTCCAAAAGACGCCAGCTGGCAGTTTGCGCAGTTTAGAAATGAAAACTGCCTGGATTCATCATATAATGAAATATCGCCTTATACAGATGCAGAAGCTTGTGAACTTGTTGATTATGCAAAACAATTAATAGAAGGTGCAAATTTACGTTGATATATTTTGAAAATGCGGAGCAGGAAAACACCGAAGTCTGCATTGAGCCGATACGAAAATTACGTGCCTCGCACTAAATACAGAGCGAAGCGTCGAGGCTCACCCGCAGACTACGGTATTTTCCAGCGGGAGCAATTTCATAATATATCAGATGCCAATGATTTACATAATTCTGGCAAATTCTTTTACAATTTGCGGAATCAGCGTTTCTACGCGGCCGTTACAGCTCATACCGCTGGCATTTTTGTGGCCGCCACCGCCAAATTTTGCTGCAACTACAGAAACATCAATTTTATCCTGCGAGCGAAAGCCGCCGGTACAAGTAGTTTGAGTATCCTGGCGCAAAAAAACTACAGCTTCAACACCTTTTGCAGAAAGCATTAGCTGATATAAAGAATCTGAATCGCGGCCGTCCATGCCCCATTTTTTTGTATCTTCCAAAGATTCATAAGTTACTACAAGGCGGCCGTCTAAATAGCGCTCAGCTTTGTTCAAAAGTACGCCCAAAAGTTTTCTTGTTGAATAAGGCTTTCCGGAATTAATTTCGCGGTAAGTAGAACGCGGGTCTGCACCGTCTGCTACAAGGCGGCTTACCGCTGAAAAAACTTCGCTTGAATTATCTGTTAAAAATCTAAAAAATCCGGTATCTGTACAGATTCCAAAAAACAGAGTTTTTGCAAGTTCAGCAGGAAGTGGCCCAATTAACGCTTCGTAAAAAAGCTGAATCAAAAAAGCGCAGGCTGGTGAATCGGCATTTACATAACCTTTAATCTGACTATCAAGTTCGCTTGTTTTATGATGATCAATTACAAAAGTATCAAAACCTTTTAAATCTCCATCTATTTCTCCAAGCCTAATTATTTCTGAACAGTCTGCTATAAAAAGGCCTGTTTTTTTTCGCTCATTTTCGTCTTGAAATTCCATAGTGTCGGAAAATCTTTCCTGCCAGCGAAGCACTTCATTTCGTTTAAAAGGTCCTGCGGAAAGCAACTGATATGGTTTTTCAAAATGGTCAAGAATTGCTGCTATTCCAAGACATGAAGTTACACAGTCTCCGTCGGGCTCTTTATGTCCCGCAATAAAAAAGAATTCGTGATTTAAAATAAAAGACTTAAGTTCTTCAACTTTTTGCTCAGGTAATTCAAACATTTTTATTTCCTGTAAAGGCATTCAGCCAAAATTATCTTGATAACGCATTTTTGTTTGTAATAAATGCAAATCAAAAAAAACGTCGTAAACAGCATTTTTTGATTAACACATTCTTACTTTGTAAAATTGCGCAAAAAAAAAGAGGGTTTAAAAACCCTCTTTCTATAATACCGTATTTTGGCCTACAATTCCAAGTCTTCCAATGTATCTTTGTCAGTTCCTTCAACATTGGTATTATAATCAACAATGCCCCAAACTGAATCCAGTTTATTCGTAGGCAATGAAAGAATTACTCTCTTAAATTCTCCTTTGTCTGTAACAACAGTCATATAAGACTCATTTGCAGTTTTTACCGAACAGAATTTTAGTTTTCGAGGAGATTCCTGAGAACCCAATACCCATTTTTTTGGAATTACAGTTTTCCCAACGCCAACTTTGTTTTTCTGATAGTAAACAACATAACCTTCCCTTGCTTCCATAACTTTTATAACAGGAACATTCACATAAGAGATTTCAGTCCATTTCCCCTCAGTACGAACCGGACCACTAACGCCGACCTTTTTCTGCGCAAAAGCAGACAAACTAAGAACTGAAATTACAGATAAAACCATCAATATTCTCTTCATAAGCAACTCCTCAAGGATTGTGTTAATAATTATAAACCTAATCTTTTTTTAAAACAACTTTTTTATTTTAAGGATACAAAAGGCATTTAAAATACAAAAAAGATTAATATTTATTAAGAAAATTAACAAAATCAGATTTTTATGAAAGAAATATTAATTACAAACTTAAAATCACAAAAAAAAATCCGGAAGTTTAAGCACTTCCGGATTTTTGATAGCGACTAATGGGATTGAACCATTGACATCACGGATATGAGCCGTGTGCTCTACCAACTGAGCTAAGTCGCCAAACGATGTTGCTATATTAGCATTTTGACATATCTAAGTCAAGCACCTGAATTACCAATTTCTAAAAAAATTAAGATTATTCGCTACAAAATCAAAAAAAAAATCAAAATCAACAATAAAACTAAAAGCGCAAATTTTACAAAATGCAGTTTAAATCAAAATGTACAAAAACATTTTCCTTTCAATTTCCTTTATAAAAAGAAACTCAACGCAAAAACAGGATTTTTTTTTTATTCAGAAGGATTTTTGCACGCTAATTCTTATAATTTTACAAACTTGGCACGAAAATTGCACTTTATATTTATAGAAAGTTTATTACAAAAAGGAGGCTTTATGAAAAGCTATGATTTAAATCTGCTTCCGCAAAAAATCAACGAAGGCAGTATTACAACAAAACAGGCTGTTGATTGTATCAGCAGCTTTGTAATTCAAAACTACCGGGTTTTCGGACTTCAAAAATACGATGAAGATTTCCGTTCTGACATTCTGGTAAGTCTTTTAGAACGCGGTGAACATCTGATTCACCTTTATAATCCTGAATATGGTGATTTTTTCTCATTTTTGTATTGTTACATACAATCACTTGCAAATTCACAAATAAAATCCTTTGCAAATCGGGCAATTCAAGAAAAAATCAATTTTGAAGAAGGAATAAAAACTCTCGAAGAAACTAATTCTCTATATCAGCGCTATAATTCACAATATCTCGAAGAAACAAAAGTGCCTTACGCTCCAAAAAAAGTGCCGGCCGAAGAACTTAGCCAGGCTTTGCAGCAAATCGCAAAAAGCACTTCGGACAAAAAAATGCTTGTTTTAGCACTTAAATCATCTTTCTATATTACTGATTATCAAATTTCACGAATTTGCAAAATGTACAGATTTAATCCCGAACATTTTTACGCGCTTGTTCAATATTGCAAAGATTCAATAAATCGAAAAGCACAAAGACGGGAAATGTTTCAGCAGCGCAGAAATTTTGCTTATTATCATCATAAAAGATACAAAAAATTGATTGATAATTTACAGTTTGACGACAAAAAGGCTTACAAAAAAGAAACTTTGAATCGATTTGTGCAAATGGAACAAAAACACAACCATAACTGGCAGCTTTTAAATCAATCTTTTCAAAACGGACTTTTGACTTTAAGGCCAACCAACAAAACAATTGCAAAGCTGCTTGGAATTTGCGAAAGGCAGGTAACTTACTATCTGAATTGTGCCAAAAAAGATGCTGAACGTAAAGAAGCAGAAAATTCAAAAATCTGTAAAAATAAAGAACTATAATCTGATTTACAGGTTTATTTGTTGTTCTGTTTGTTTTTTTTCATTATATTGATTTTTATGAAAATCTATTTAGCAACTGGAAATAAAAACAAAAAAAAGGAGATGTGCGAACTTCTCCCGGAACACACAATTCTTATTCCTTCTGATGAAGGTATTGATTTTGATCCTGATGAAACTGGAACAACTTTTTACGAAAACAGTTTGATTAAGGCGCGTACTCTTTACGAAATTGTACACTGCCCTGTTATCGCAGATGATTCAGGAATATGCGTGGACGCTTTGGGTGGGGCTCCAGGCATTTTTTCTTCGCGCTATGCTGGTCCACAATTTATGCACGGAAAACCAGACGGCAAAAAAATCTCTCAAGAAGAGCAGAATATCTTTCTTATTCAACAAACTAACGAAGCAATTAAAAACGGAAAGCTTCCAAAAGGCACTTACCTTCACGGCGAGCGAAGCTGCCATTATACCTGCGCTATGGTAATGTACTGCGGCACAGACCGTCTTTTTGTTGCTCAGGAAACTTTTGAAGGCACTTTAATTGATGATATTTCAAAACAGGCTGGAAACGGCGGTTTTGGTTACGACCCAATTGTATTTTTGCCAGAATTTAATAAAACTGTAGCAGAACTTTCAGCTGATGAAAAAAATGCAATTTCGCACCGCGGAAAAGCTGTAAGAGCTCTAAAAAGAATAATTGATAAATTGTAAAACTATATAAAAAGCTTATAGCATTCTCAGAGAAAAAGCAGGGCGAATAATGGCATCCGCGCTTCGCTTGTGCTGATATTACTCGCCCTGCATTTTCTCTGAGAAGCACAAGTTTCCTTTCAATTTTCCGTTTTTTCACATTTTTTTGATTTTTTTTTTCAAAATTTTTCACTTTTTTTTAATTTTTTTCTAAAGTACTTTACTAAACCTGCCGATAAACACTTAAGAAGTGTCATGGCTGTATCGACTTCGTAGAAGCACAAGCCAGACGCCTCGGGCAAAAATGTGTAGATGTAGCCTTGTAAATAACATTTACGCATTTTTGCACTTTTCACAAACAGAAGAAAGGATTCTTCTGCTCACATTCCAAGGAGGAATACTATGGTTATCAACCACAACATGTCGGCAATGTTTGCCAATCGTCAACTCGGAGTTACAGGTCTTTATCTTTCTAAAGATATGGAAAAACTGTCTTCAGGTGAAAGAATCAACCGTGCAGGTGATGATGCATCAGGACTTGCAGTATCAGAAAAGATGCGCAGCCAGATCCGCGGTTTGCATCAGGCTTCAATGAACGCTTCTAATGGTATCAGCTTCATTCAGACAACTGAAGGATATCTTCAGGAAACAACTGACATCATGCAGCGTATTCGTGAACTTGCAGTTCAGGCTTCTAACGGAATTTATTCTGACGAAGACCGTATGCAGATTCAGGTTGAAATTTCAGCTCTCGTATCTGAAGTTGACCGCATTGCAAGTTCCGCTCAGTTTAACGGAATGA
>JAGCVK010000010.1 GCA_017962415.1 Treponema sp.
TTCGTTTTCGACATTGTTTATAATGCCGGTGGCCATAGTGGAGAGGTAATACCCGTTCCCATTCCGAACACGGAAGTCAAGCTCTCTTACGCCGATGATACTGGGTTCGTCCCGGGAAAGTAGGTAGCTGCCGGCTTTTTTATTTAACGGCAAAGCGCAAGACTCTTGCGTTCTAAAACAGGGCTGCAAATGCTTTCCCGGGACGAACAGAACCCGGTGATTAGTTTGTGAGCCGGCTGATAATAAGACGCCGCTGCATAAAACGCGAGTTTTGCTGCACAAGTGCTGCAAAACTCGATAGTGAGCGGAGCGAACGCAGAAAGTAGGTAGCTGTCGGCTTTTTTAATTTTGAAAATGATAGTTTAAAATATATATAAAGTAAACTTTTCTGGTAAAACGTGGTAGAATCATTCTTATGATTCAAGATATTTATCCTTCTTTGTTTGATAATCATTTTAAGAATGCGGCGCCTTTGGAGAATGATAAGTTTTTGTTTTTTTCTGAAAATGGCGAACTGTTTTGCAATTATGATTCAGATAAAAAAACGCTTTTCTTTCCTTTGTATAAAGATTTATTGGATTTTGTGAAAGCGGAAAATTCAGTTTTTATTTTTTCTATTGATAATCAAAATTATTTTCTTTTGACTAATGATTTTTTGCCGTTTCAAAAATTTGCTGATTTTGCTTTTTATGATATGAAAGCGCTGCGCCGGCTTTTGCTTTGTTCAAATAAGGAGATTTTTGCGGCTTTTAGTGCTTTTCATCTTTGGAAATGGTATTCGCAAAATAGATTTTGTGGCGTTTGCGGAAAGCCGACTGTTCACGATAATGTTGAGCGTGCGCTTGTTTGTTCTTGTTGCGGGCAAAAAATCTATCCGCGAATTAATCCTGCTGTGATAATTGGAATTATAAACGGCGACAAACTTTTGATTACAAAATATAAAACTGGTTATGCACATAATGCGCTTGTTGCGGGTTTTACGGAATTTGGCGAAACTCTTGAGCAAACTGTTGAGCGCGAAGTTATGGAAGAAGTTGGGCTTAAAGTAAAAAATATCCGCTATTATAAATCGCAGCCGTGGGGTGTTGCGCTTGATTTGCTTGCGGGCTTTTTTTGCGAAGTTGACGGAAATGACAAAATCAAAATGGATACAAATGAGCTGAAATATGCTCAATGGGTGAATCGCAGCGAAATTGAACTTCAACCTTCGGATTATAGTCTTACGAATGAGATGATGAAAATATTTCGCGACGGAAAAATTAAATAAAGAAAAAAGGAAAGATTATGGAAGAAATTATCAGACAAATTAAAGAGCAGCAGGAAATTAATTTTATAAATATTAAGGCGCAGATTGAAAAAGCGGATTTGCAAGCGGTTTTGGACGGCGTGAATAATTCGCGTTTTATTTTTCATTATCTTCATTCTATGGATAGATTTTTTATTAATCCGGTTGATTATGTTTATGAAGGTGAAAAACTTTTTGGAATTCCTGAAAATTTGAGCGTTATTTCTTCTAAGCGAGCCGGCTACGAAAGTGATGTTTCTATTGTGATTTCTAAAAAGCAGCTTTTGGATTATTTGGATTTTATAAAAACGAAGATTAATAAATATTTTGATGAGCTTAAGGTTGAAGATCTTGCCAAAAAGCCTGAAGGTTTGGAATATACAAGGCTTGAATTGATTCTTGCGCAATTCAGGCATTTGATGTGGCACGTTGGCCTTTCGAGCGGAATTAGTTTTTCCGACTCGGGCGAGTGGAATGAGTTCACTGGTTTGAGCGGACTTAGGAAAATGGTTGAGAGCGGAAAATGCTAAAAGCCGGAAAATAATTAAAGGGAAATTGTTTTTGATTTATTTGCGAAATTGCGCCCCAAGCGTGGAGCCATGCCGCAGGCAGCCAACGCAGGCGAAGCCGAGTAGGCCGACCGGCAGGGAGTGGCGGAAGGCGTTTTGCACTTTGATTTCGGGCTGAAAAATCTGATAAAAAAAAGTTCTTCCCACCAATCGTGTAAATCACTATAATCATTTTATCGCGAAAAAATGGGGTTCTAACTTTTGTTGGAATTAAAAAGGAATATTCTATGATAGTAATGAAATTCGGTGGTTCTTCTGTTGCTAATGCAGAGAGAATTAAGCATGTTGCTTCTATTATTAAGGCTTATCAGGATAAGAGACCGGCTGTGGTACTTTCGGCTATGGGCGATACTACTGACCATTTGCTTGAGGCTGCTGATAAAGCTGTGCTCGGAGAGGTTGATGTTGCGGGTGTTGCAAAACTTCACGAGGATACGGCTAGCGAGCTTGGTATTAATATTGAAACGATTGAAGCTCTTTTGACTGAGCTTAAACAGCTGCTTACCGGTATTTCAATGCTTAAAGAAATCAGTAAACGTTCCCGCGACTATCTTGTTAGTTTTGGTGAGCGTATGTCTGTTCGTATGATGGCAGCTTACTTGGAGTCGCAGGGAATTCCGGCTAAGTTTTATGATGCTTGGGATATTGGTATTGTTTCTGATTCTAACTTTATGTCTGCTGAACTTCTTGATGAGGTTTGGGAAAATATTCCATCTCACTTGAATGATTATAAGAATGGAAAAGATAATCACATTCCTATTGTAACTGGTTTTATTGCTAAAGATTTAAAAGGAAATATTACAACTCTTGGACGCGGCGGTTCTGACCTTACTGCTACTATGATTGGTGCTGCTATGCGCGCTGAGGAAGTTCAAACTTGGAAAGATGTGGACGGTATTCTTACTACTGACCCGCGTGTTGTAAAAGAGGCTAAGCCTGTTCCGGAAGTTACTTATGAAGAAGCTCAGGAACTTGCTATGTTTGGTGCTCAGGTTTTGCACCCGCGTTCTATGCTTCCGGTTCGTAAAACTGGAACTCCTGTTCGTGTAAAGAACTCTTACAATATTCAAAGTCCGGGCTCAATTATTGTAGAAAAGCATTCTGGAAAAGTTCCGCCGGTTTGTGCTATTACAACTGTAAAACACATTACTTTGATTGATATTGTTTCTTCTCGTATGCTTGGGGCTGCGGGCTTCCTTGCTCACATTTTTAATAACTTTCTTAAATGGAATATCAGTATTGATGTAATTGCAACTTCTGAAGTTTCTGTTTCTCTTACTGTAAATACTAAAGCTGATTTATCTGGCCTTATTGCAGATTTGGAGCAGGCAAGCCAGGTTTCTGTTAGAAAAGATAAGGCAATTGTTACTATTATTTGTGATGCAGCTCATTCCAGCGCAATTTTGGCAAGCGGTTTTGATGCTCTTGCCGATGAAGGAATCAACGTTCAGATGATTAGCCAGGGCGCAAGCAAAGTTAATATCAGTATGATTGTAAATGATGATGAAGCTGACAAAACTGTTCAGATTCTTCACAACGCATATTTTAGCTGATAAAATATGAAGAAAAAATTTACTGTCCTATTTCTGGCATTTTGCGTAACATTTTTTATGTATGCTCAACAGCCGGTACTAACTAAAATTGGTACCTATAAATGCGGATTGCAACCAAAGCAGGTTTTGTTTTCGCCGGACAGTAAATTTATAATTATGCCGTTGCTGAATGACAACGGTTTTGATGTTTTTAGCATTCCGGAAAAGAAAATTGTAAAACGAATTGTTCCGCCAGAGGCTTCAAAACTTGGTTTTGCCGAAGGTCTCTTTATTCCCCAAAAAAATGTTTTTCTTGTTTCTCAAATGACAACTGCAAAGGTGTATGAATATTCTTATCCAGATTTTGAACATAAAAGAACAATTTCAACAGAAGGAAAATGGTCAAAATTTATTGCCTTTTGCAGCGAAAAGCAGCTTCTGGCTGTTTCAAACTGGATTTCAAATAATGTTACTATAATTGATTATAAGCTCGGAGTTTGTGCCAGAATGATTCCTACTGCAGCTGCGCCCAGAGGTCTTTATTTTATTGAAGGCGGAAAAACTCTTATCTGTCTTTCTTTTGATGACGGGCTTTTAGAAAAGTTCGAAGTTGCAACTGGTAAAAAACTGCAGTCTGTAAAGGTTGAAAAAGGAGCTTTGCGTCATATTGTTTTGAATGCCGATGAAACAAAAGCTTATATTTCAGATATGTATCACAGAATGATTTATGAAATCAATTTGAATTCTTTTTCAATTACAGCTAAAACCAGAGTTTTTAATAATCCGAATACGATTAAGCTTTATAAAGACCGCTGGCTTTTTGTTTCTTCGCGCGGGCCTAATAATCCTCAAGATTATACAAAGCGAAGCCTTCTGAATGGGAAAATCCAAATTATTGATACTAATTCTATGACAGTAGTAAAGTCCTTTGAAGGTGGAAATCAGCCAACCGGACTTGATATAAGCCCAGACGGAAAATATCTGTGTTTTTCTAATTTTCAGGATGCAAATATTGAACTTTATGAAATACAAAACTGATGATTAAAATTTTATTTTTTGATATGATTCCTGCAAATACGGCAACGTCAAGATACTCTGCGATTAAAGATTTGGCTTGTCCGTTTATCGGTTTTTAAGGAGGCTAAAACCGCTATGAAAATTGCACTTGTTGGTTACGGAAAAATGGGACATATGATTGAAATGGCTGCTAAGCGTGCCGGTCATGAAGTTGTTACTACTATAGATGTTTTGGCAGATGATGCAAAAGTAAAAGTTGCTGCCGGTGATACTGAATCAATTGTGCGCGCTGTAAAATCTAGTGGCGCCGAAGGTATTATTGAGTTTACTCACCCGTCTGCTGTTCTTGATAATGTGCGTGCACTTTTGCCACTTGGACTTCCGCTTGTTGTTGGAACAACCGGCTGGAATGATAAGCATGCTGAAATTGCCGAATATGCTAAAAAAGTTGGCGGAACTGTTATGACTGCCGGAAACTTTTCTATTGGCGTAAATATGTTCTATAAAATTGTAGAAGAAGCTGCAAAAATTATGGCAGAATATAAAGATTACGATGTTGCAACTTGGGAAATGCACCACAATCAAAAGGCAGACAGCCCAAGTGGAACAGCTTTGGAAATTGCCCGCCGTGTTCAGCTTGGCTACAAAGATAAAACTGAAATTGTAACTGATGCTTTCCATGAGCGGCCAGCTGCAAATCAGCTTCATGTAAGTTCTACTCGCTGCGGAAATGTTCCGGGAACTCATAAAGTTTTTTTTGACGGAACTGCAGATACAATTGAACTTACTCATACAGCAAGAAGCCGCGAGGGGTTTGCGGTTGGCGCTGTTGAATCTCTTGTAAAACTTGATGCTGCTCTTAAGAGCGGAAAAGTTTCTAAGGGAAATCTTTACGGCTGGAATGATATTTACTAAGCGAAAGTCAAAAAATGGTTCGCCACTTTTTGATTGATGTTTTTTGATTTGCAAAAGGCGTTAAAAAAGGGCAAAGCAAACTTTACTGTTTGCTTTGCCCTTTTTATAAGAACTCACCAGCACTTTTTTTTGGCGGATTTTAACGAATCATCAAAATATTTGAGCTTGCAATTAGTATCTGCGAAGTAATTAAAAGAATGTATCGTATTACATCTGCGTGCTTAAATTTCAGCCTTGCTTGATTTATGAATTGAAATGAATTGAGAAGTAAAAAAATCACCGAACCTGCAAAAAGTATAATTGAACTAATTGTTCTTTCAAAGCACAGGAAAATCACAGTACAGAAATTTAAATAAGCATAAGGTGCAAATCCTATGGCAAAAATAAAATAGTAAATTCCTTCCTGTTTTCCAGAAATAATGCAGGCAAACACAATAGTTACGATGTAAACAAGAATCATTAAAATGATGAGCCAGAATGGAACTTTGTGAATGTAAAAAATTGTTCGGTATAAAGAAATCCAGCAGAATACGCTTGCAAAAATTAACAGGCGGGCGAGAATTCTAAGCAATCTTTTGCTGGAATATGTCATACAGATTGTAGAAACTGAAATCAACAAAAGAACTAAAGTTGAAATTCTTAAAATGTGGCGTGAATCTGGTAGTGATTGTACTAAAAGTGTGATATTTAGAATTGCAAAAAGTGGAATTACAAGGCATTCGCTAACTTTTTTTAGAATATTTTTTTTTGAAGCACAGGCAAAAATCAAAATTCCTATTGTAATCAAAACTATTGCCAGCAGAATCCAGTCTATTACATGCATCGATTTCCTCTGTTTTGAATCATTTATTATTATTACAAATATTCTAACACACAAAATGATTTCTGTAAAAACGATTTATTGAATTGAACTTTAGTTCTTGTTTCATTATAATTTATGTTATTAAAATCGGGCTAAAGTTTCGATTTTTTTTGAATACTTGAGGCTGAAAATAGCCTGTCATGCCGAACTTGTTTCGGCATCTATGAATGGATTCTGAAACAAGTTCATGATGACGGGGATTAATCAGTCTTATTTAGAGGATAAATTTATGACAATCACTGAGATGCTTGGTCAGAGTGGACTTCTGACTCTGCTTGGTATGTGTGTTGTATTCAGTTTTATCATTATCTTGATTATTTGTATGACTATACTTAAGGGTGTTATTCATGCATGTAAACTTGATAAGGAAACTTCAGTAGACACACCAAAGGCTTCTGCTCCGGTTGCAACTGCCGCCGGAAATGAAGGTGCTATTATTGCTGCAATCGCAGCTGCCGTTCATGACAAGGCATTGAATTCGTAAATATAGGGGAAAATAAATGGCTAAAGTAGGAATTTCTGAACTTGCAATTCGTGATGCTCACCAGAGTCTTCACGCAACTCGTATGACAACAGCAGATATGCTGCCAATCTGTGACAAACTCGACAAAGTTGGTTACAAATATATTGAAGGTTGGGGTGGAGCAACTTATGACTCTTGTATCCGCTTCTTGAACGAAGATCCATGGGAGCGCCTTCGCAAACTTCACGCAGTTCTTCCAAACAACAAAATCATGATGCTTCTTCGTGCTCAGAACCTTCTTGGTTACAAGCACTATGCTGACGATGTAGTAGAAAAGTTCGTTGAAACTGCTGCTAAAAACGGTATTGGTTGTTTCCGTATTTTTGATGCTTGTAACGACCCTCGTAACATGGAATGTGCTACAAAAGCTGCTAAAAAATCTGGCGTTGATGTTCAGATGGCTATTTCTTATGCAGTAACTCCATTCCACACAAACGAAAAATATGCTGAGCTTGCTAAGACTTATGCAGACTTTGGTGCAGATTCTATCTGTATTAAAGATATGTCTGGTCTTCTTAAGCCATATGAGGCTTATGACCTCGTACAGAA
>JAGCVK010000011.1 GCA_017962415.1 Treponema sp.
GTAATACCGTCTTTTGTTCCGGCTACCTTAAAGTCCATATCACCAAGGTGATCTTCTTCACCAAGAATATCAGAAAGAATTGAATAACGTCCGTAAGGATTGTCTCCCTCTGGTTCTGTGATAAGACCCATAGCAATACCTGCTACCATTTTCTTCATTGGAACGCCGGCAGCGAGCATACAAAGAGTACCACCACAAGTAGAAGCCTGAGAACTAGAACCGTTAGATTCCATAATTTCAGAAACTACGCGGATTGTGTAAGGGAATTCTTCGCGGCTTGGAACCATTGCAGCAAGAGAGCGGCGAGCGAGGTTTCCGTGACCAATTTCACGGCGACCAGTTGTGAGCTTACCAGTTTCACCAACAGAGTATGGTGGGAAGTTATAATGAAGAATAAAGTGCTCCGAGCGGTCTCCGTCAATATCATCATAAGACTGTTCGTCCATTGCAGTACCAAGAGTACAAACAGCCAAAGACTGAGTTTCACCACGAGTAAAGAGTGCACTTCCGTGTGGAGTTGGCAAAACGTTTACTTCACAAGTAATTGGGCGGATTTCATCAGTCTTACGACCGTCAATACGAACACCGTCATCAAGAATAGATTTGCGAAGAAGTTTGTACTGAATATCGTCCATAAGATTGCAGAAAAGTTTTGCCTGAATAGGGTCAGCAAGCTGTTCAGCATATTTAGCAGCAAGATCTTTCTGAACCTGAGCAATAGCCTTACCGCGGTTCATTTTTCCGTCCTGGAAACAAGCCTGTTTCAAAAGCGGAGTTGCTTCAGCTTCAATAGCTTCAGCATTGTCCAAACTTACATCAAGAGGATTCAAAGGAAGTTTTTCCTTTCCAGCCTTCTTTACAAGTTCTTCCTGCAAAAGACACATATCAGTAATAAAGCCCTGAGCCTTTTCCAAAGCACCAAGCATAAGCTCTTCAGAAACTTCATTAGCACCACCTTCAACCATTGTAAAGCCGTCTTTAGTTCCGGCAACAACAATTTCAAGTTCACCCTTTTCGATTTGTTCAAAAGTTGGGTTGATAATGTATTCACCGTTCAAATATCCAACACGGCAAGCAGCAACAGGTCCGTGGAATGGAATATCAGAAATACAAGTAGCAGCAGAAGCTGCAATAACAGCAAGAATATCCTGAGTATGAACACCGTCGCAAGAAACACAAGTTGGAACAATCTGAAGTTCATGACCAAAAGACGGCTCAAAAAGTGGGCGCATAGGACGGTCAATAAGACGGCTAACCAAAATCTCCTTATCCTTAGGACGTCCTTCGCGTTTTACAAAGCCACCAGGTATTTTTCCGGCAGCATAGAATTTTTCATTGTACTCAACAGTAACAGGAACAAAATCCTGACCTTCTGTAACAGAAGATGAAGCACAAATAGTTGCAATAATAGCTGCTCCGCCCCACTGAGCGTAAACACAACCATTAGCCTGCTTACCGATTTTTCCTGTTTCCAAGATGAGATCGGCATCTCCAAGTCGGTAAGTTACTCTTTCTACTGACATTTAATTACTCCTAACATACGTCACTACATCCGACGCATGCAATTTATATTTATTAGTTTCCTAATATTCTTTATTAAAGGGGGCGGAGCACCGCCCTACGCCCGCACTTCGTTGCGGGCTACCCACCCAGCAGGGTAAAAACTCGCCAGCCACAAAAAAGGCCGACATCGCAAAATCTTTTTGTTGCAACCCCGCAACGCCCCACATTCCCGTAGCGCCGCAGCTCGCAAAAAAAATATCTAATACTTAATTTTAGACCATAACCGCAGAATAATCAATGAAACAAATCAAAGATTTTAATCAAAAAAAGTGCAAAAAAAAATCCCGCACAATGGCGGGATTTTGGTCGGCAAGCATAGCTTGCCTCTGAGCTTACTTACGAAGTCCAAGCTCTTTAATGAATGCACGGTATCCTTCAAGGTCTGTGCGTTCAAAATAGCGGAGCATCTTGCGGCGCTGTCCTACAACCTTAAGGAGAGCACGTTTTGCATTAGCGTCCTTTGGGAACTGCTTGTTGTGCTCTGTGAGCTGCTGAACACGCTGTGTCATAATAGCAATCTGAACCTTTACATTACCTGTATCAGTTTCTTTTGCTCCGTACTTCTTTACTGTAGCTGAAGTAGCTTCTTTTGTAAGTGCCATATTGGAACCCCTTAAAAAAATATTATAGCTGCATACGCGGAAAAACTTGCAGGTCGGTCTCCGGGTTTCTGGAAACAAATCACAACTAAATCCGTACAAACAGATATTCTATAATATCAAAAAAAGTATAAGTTAATCAAGTTCATACCTTTTATAAAGCTTTTGCAAAAGCAAAATACTCTCACCCCAAACAAACAGAGTTACACAGAATGCTAAATACATCATAAAATATTTTTATGCATTAAATATCCTTTTTGCATAAATCAAATTAAAATAAAAGCAAAAATTGATTTACAACAACAAATTAATAACTTATACTGTGTCTATAGAAGAAAGGCGGAAGAGATTGAAACATTTAACCCGAAAAAACTTGCTTTTAGCTCTATTTACAATATTAAGTTTACTTTGTGTTTTCCTTTTAAGTTATAATCCAAATGAAACAACGCCTTTAATCAAAATCGGAAATCTTCAACTTCCCGAAAATGTACGCGGCGGAATAATCTCTGGAATCAATTCTCTTCTATATATATTATTAGTTTTCACAGATTATAAAAAAGGCTTTAAAATCGCATTTTCCTTAATGCTCATTTCTTTTGGTAATCTGATTTTAGGAATGATTTTCAGCCATTCTTTAGTTTCACTTCCAGGCTTAATGACTCACATAGTTTCAATAATTACACTAATTACAATTTACACCTTTTATAAAAAACTTTCAGAAAGTAACCTAACCGACTATATTACCGGCCAGCACAACCGCAGAAGTTACGTTAGCGAAATAAACGAAAAAATCGATACAAAGCAGTCTTTTACAGTTGCCTGCATTGAACTTGAATATTTTAAGCACATAAATGATTTGTACGGAATCCAAACTGCAGATTTTATACTTCAAAAAACCGCAGAAAAAATCAAAACAATTTTAAATCGTAAAGATAAACTTTTTAGAATTACAGGCTCAACCTTTGCCATTCTTTTTGAACCAGGCGAATCGCCAGAAGAAAGATTAAAAAGCATAATTTCGCCGGAAACAATTACAGTTCCTTCATCAATAACAGCTTCAAAAACAGAAACAAACTGTACAGTTACACTTGGAGCTGGAATTGTATATTCACATCCGCCTTATAATTCAAAACAAACTGCCTCTTATGTATTAAGTCTGGCAGAAACAGCTCTCGCCACAACACGAAATATGGAAGAAACAAAAATCTGTATTTACAACGAAGATATGGAAAATACAGAAGCTAAAAACCGCGAAGCTGAATTTCTTATCAAAAAGGCATTAAAAAATAATCTTTTTTTTCTTGTATATCAGCCGCAATATTCTACAACAGAAAAAAAACTGCGAGGCTTTGAAACATTAGTTCGTTGCAGAAATCCAGATTGCTCAATTGTAACACCGAACGTTTTTATTCCAATTGCCGAAAAATCAAATCTGATTATGCAAATTGATAATTTAGTTTTAAAAAGTGCAATGAAAGAATTTAAGCCGCTTCTTGAAAATTCAGATTTGCCTTTAACAATTTCAATTAACATTTCGGCAAAAAATATTGGAAGCCCGGATTTTATTCCGCGCCTCAAAAAGATTATAAACGAAACTCAGTTCCCAATCGAAAATCTCGAACTGGAAATCACAGAATACTCTTTTGCAGACAATACCGAAACTGCAATTTCAAACATCAAAGAGCTTAAAAATATAGGAATTCATATTGCTCTCGATGATTTTGGAACCGGCTACACTTCTATAAAACAGCTTATGACAATGCCGGTAAATATTCTTAAAATCGACAAAAGCCTTATAGATGAACTCGATAAAAATCAAACAATGCGCGATATGATAGACTCTGTTATTTATATGGGACATCTTATGAATTGCGAAGTTATTTCTGAAGGCGTTGAAAAAGATGAACAGGTTGATTTTTTAACAGAGCATAAATGCGACTTTATTCAAGGCTTTGTTTGGGGAAAGCCAATTTCTTTTGAAGAAGCAAAGCAGCTTGTAAAACAGGAAGATTTTTAATTTCTGATTTTAGCTTAAAAACAAAAGTTTTTCGCAATCTGGAAGCTGGTCTATTTTGCCATTTTTGATTTCAAGCCGCACAGTTTCACCTTTTTCATTTTGAGTTCTATAAAGTCCGTCTGGCGGCAAAAGCTGAGTATAAGAAAGGTTTGAATCAAAAAGTCTGCGAAAATCTTTTATATCAAGTTCGTAAGGACGCTCTAAAAGTTCATTCGCAGTAGTAAAAAATCCTTTTTGAATCATACTGCGAATAAAAGATGAACTGATTCTCTCTTGTTCATCTGAACCTTCATTAAAAATAACAGGATCTACAAAAATAGTTTCAACAGCATTTTTTTCTGCCCAATATCTGATTGCCTGAGCATCAGTTGCACCTTTAAAACCGCAGCGAAAATCAATGCCTTCTGCTAAAAGTTCCATATTACAAATATTTAAAAGAATGTTCAAAAAATCAGCTCCGAGCATAGAAGCAAAAGAATCATCAAAATCAACAATAATAGCAAAATCAAGTCCAAGCTGCTCAAAAAGTGCAATGCGCTGATTTAGAGTTGTGAGATCGCCCTTATAATCCGAACTATGTTTCACACTTGGCAGCGGGCGAGAAAAAGTAACAACTCCAGATTTAAGTCCATTTTTGCGGCAGGCAGTTGTTAAAGAAGAAATCAGTTTTCTGTGGCCTTTATGAAGTCCGTCAAAACAACCAACAGAAATGCCGGTTTTTGAGCCGTTCATAAAATCAACAGTTGAGTCGCCGTTTAAAATTGCAAGTACATCATTCCAAGTGTAAAGTTTCATATTTTCTATTATATCACTTTACTAACAAATAAAATAGGTATATACTAATTTTAGTAAAAGTACAGAACTTTAGTATTATTAAATATTTTAAGGAGCGATAAAATGGGAAAGAAAAATCTTGATTGGGGAAGCCTGCCGTTTGGCTACATGAAAACCACAAAGAGCTTTGTTGCAAACTGGAAAAACGGCAAATGGGACGAAGGAAAACTTACCAAAGATCACACTGTAAAAATTACAGAATGTGCAGGAGTTCTTCAGTATGCACAAACTTGTTTTGAAGGTCTTAAGGCTTATACAACAGAACACGGCGACATTGTAACTTTCCGCCCGGATTTGAACGCTGAGCGTATGGAAAATTCATGTAAACGCCTTGAAATGCCAGTTTTCCCAAAAGAGCGCTTTATCGAAGCAGTTCTTCAGACAATTGAAGCTAACAAGGATTGGGTTCCACCTTATGGAAGTGGTGCAACTCTTTATATCCGCCCATATATGTTTGGTTCAAGCGCAGTAATTGGTGTAAAACCAGCTGATGAATATCAGTTTAGAATTCTTGTAACACCAGTTGGACCATATTTCAAAGGCGGTGTAAAACCAATTAAGGTTCGCTTGAGCGACCTCGACCGCGCCGCTCCTCACGGAACTGGTGATATTAAGGCTGGTTTGAACTATGCTATGTCTTTGCACAACATTGTAGATGCTCATAACTGCGGTTATGCAGAAAATATGTATCTTGACCCGGCAACTCATACTTACCTTGAAGAAACTGGTGGAGCAAACATTATTTTCATTACAAAAGACGGAAAACTTGTTACTCCAAAATCTGATTCAATTCTTCCTTCTATTACACGCCGCTCGCTTGTAATTGTTGCAAAAGAATATCTTCATATGGAAGTTGAAGAGCGCAAGATTAACAAAGATGAACTTGCAGACTTTGTAGAATGCGGACTTTGTGGAACTGCCGCTGTAATTTCTCCAGTTGGCGAAATTGATGATCACGGAAAGCAGATTATCTACAACGAAGGAAAGCAGGAAATGGGTCCTAAATTGAAAGAAATTTACGATACTTTAACAGGTATTCAAATGGGCCGCCTTCCAGCTCCAGAAGGTTGGGTTTACACTATATAATTTACAAAATCCTCAAAAAGCAAAAGAAGACACAGAGGTAAAAAATTATATTTTCAAATCTCTGTGTCCTTTTAAACTCTGTGAGAGACATAAAAAAAACGTTATTGCCATAAGCGCAATAACGTTTTTTTTTGTCTATAATTGAAAATAGTTCAACAATTTCAAAATAACCAGCGGAGCCGGAAAACGGGCTGACCAACATTCTGCACAACCGAGCAAAGCGAGCGCAAAAGCCGTTAGGCAGTTCGATTTCCGACGGGAGCCGGTTATTTTATTTAGCGTACTTTTCTCAAGAACGCGTCTTTAAATCCGTAGCTCTTAAATCTTTCCAAAACAACCTTATATTCATCTACATTTACCGGGCCAATCAAAATCTGCTTTTTAACTCCGCCGGCCATTGGCACAATTGTAATCGGGTAATTTGTTCCATACTTTTCGATTACGGCCATAATATTTTCATCAGATGAATAAACAGCAATCTGAATATAATATTTTCCTTTCTGCAAACTTGAAAGATTTGGAACCACATAGTTTTGATAAGAACTTGCACTTGAAGGAGCAGGTTTTTCAACCACTTCAACAGAAGGCTCTTCTTCTTTTGGCTCTTCAATCTTTGCTTCTTCAGCAGGAGTTACATTTTCTTCAACTTCAGAAACTTCATCTTCCGGCGGATTTGATTCTGCTGGAACTAAAACAATTGCTTCATAAGATTCTGTTTCTTCTTCAAGGGCTTCGTCTGCAGGAGACTCTTCTTCAAGTGCTTCTGTAACTTCGTCATCTTCTTGCGGAAGTTCGTCTATTGAATCTTCTTCAAAAGTTTCAGCTGGAGCTTCTTCTTTTTCAGGCTCTGGAGTTTCAGGCTCTTCTATTTCTTCAACCGATTCAGCTTCTCCTTCTTCCTGATTTTCAAGTTCGTCTAATTCTTCAGCAGCAAAAGGCTCTTCATTTTCGCTTTCAGCTTCAGGCTGTTCAGGCTCGTCGTCTTCAAAAGTTTCATAAGATTCAGGCGATTCTGTTTCTGCTGGAACTTCATCAATTTCTTCTGCAACAGTTTCTTCAGGTTCGCTTTCTTCTTCAGTTTCTTGTTCAACTGGAATTGGAGTCTGTTCTTCTTCCGTTTGATTTGCAGGCTCACTCTCTTGCGCTGGCTCCAATGTTTCTTCCAACGGCTCAGCTTCTACAGCTTCTTCTTCAACCGGCTCGCTAGCAGCAGTTTCTTCTGCAACGGGCGGCTCTTCTTTCGCAGGAGTTTCTTCCACTTCTTGAGCTGCAGGCTTTTCAGGCTCTACAAAAGCTGGAGTTGGTTCAGGTTCTGCTTCAACTTCAGGCTGAGCTTCGCTTTCAGGCTCAACAGTTGGTTGTGGCTCGGCATTATTTTCAGCTTCTTTTTCTGATTCAGCAAAAGCGTCTGTATTTTTTTCAGAGCCAATTGAATCAAAATTATCATCATAATCATCTAAAGCAGAATTTGACTTTGAAATAACAGCGTTTCCATAAACACGCTCGTCTTGGCCAGAACGCTTTGTGATTTTTACAATATTGTTTGCGCCCTTATCAATTCCCATAGCATCAGCGGCTTCTGGAGAAAGCATAATTGCAACGCCTTCTGAAGGATCAAGCGCACCAATTACCAAAAGATCTACAGTATGATCACCTGAAATATTTGTAACAGTAATAATATCGCCAGGAAGGTAGCCTACAGTTTTTGCAAAAAGACCTTCAGGAAAAACACCCTTATCAACGACAACGGCCCTTCCGTCAAGAGAAGGACTGAACGAAGCAAACAAAAGGCACCCTGTAATTACTAGCAAAATCTTAAAAATGTTTTTCATCTTTTTTATCATATCCTACCCACCTTAGGCTTTATTCGCTTTCAATGCTTTACTTATATGACTTACAAGTTCATTTGAAACTTTGGACAGATTATTTTTTTTGATTTTATCAAATTCAAGATTTTCCAAAATTTCGTGTACAATCTTGCTTCCAGTTTTTATATTTGTAATTGAATAATCAATTTTATATAAATTTGAACTTGATGAAGTAGTTTGCGAAGATTTTTCGTAATAAAGTTTTATCTGAACAAAATAATCCGAATAACCATTAAATGCATCTCCGCTTCCAATTTTATATAATCTTTCATCTTGGCTTTCTGAATCTGAAATTGCTGCATCAGAATTTGTAACAATATAGCCATATTCAAAAAATTTATTGAGAACTGAATCTTCTATAACCATTGAATCTTCAGAAAGGTTGTCTAAACTTGCATCGTGCTGCACAATCTGAAATGAAATCTGATTTGCAAAACAGAATGAGCCGCAAAAAGTTGCAGAACACAGAAGAACAATTAAAATACTAAGTCTTTTGAGTTTCCCCATATTTCTTACCCCATTATTCGACTTTCACTTCATTCATCGGAAAAAATTAAATTGAGGTTTAGACTTTTTTGTGATAAAATTGGGAATAAGGTTGGGAAATGGAAAAACGAATTTACATCATTGGCGCAGGTTTTGCCGGACAGACTATTGCCGATGATATTAAACGAAAAAAAATATTCGGAAAAGTTAACGCATTTATAGATGATAATAAGGAAATTATCGGAACTACAATTGACGGAATTCCGGTTTTAGGCCCAATCAGCGGCGTAACTTCAATTCTTTCCAATTCTGATTTAGACGAAGCAATTATTGCAATTCCTTCTGCTCCAACCGAGCGAATCCGTGAAATTTACGAAACTCTCACAAAAAACGGTTTTAATCACATAAAAATTTTGCCGGGAATCAGCCAGGTTATTGAAGGAACGGCGCACCTTGTTCAAACCCGCGAAATTGATCCGCTTGATATTTTAGGCAGAACGCCAGTCACAATTTCACTAAAGGAAAGTCTTGGTTATCTTCGCGGAAAGCGTGTTTTTATTACAGGAGCAGGCGGTTCAATTGGCTCAGAACTTGCGCGCCAGCTTTTAAGCGGCGGTGCCGAGCGTCTTTATCTTTTTGGACACGGTGAAAATTCAATCTGTCAGATTTACCGCGAGCTTCGGTTGCTTCAGGCCGAAGGTGTTGGCGAAAAGGCGACAATTGTTCCTATTATCGGTGATATGCGAGACCGTGAATATGTTGATTATATTATCCGCCAAACCCGTTGTAATGTGCTTTTTCATTGTGCAGCGTACAAACATGTTCCAATGATGGAAGAAAATCAGGTTGCTGCAATTGAAAATAACGTTTTTGGAACAAAAAATCTTTTGGATGCGGCGCTAAAAAATAAAGTAGACCGTTTTGTTTTAATTTCAACAGATAAAGCGGTGGCTCCGGTAAGCGTTTACGGCGTTTCAAAAATGCTTTGCGAAAAACTTGTTCTCGATGCAGCAAAAAAAGCAGGCAAAAGTCAAAACGGAAATAAACAGTCTTTTATGTTTGTGCGCTTTGGCAATGTACTTGGAAGTCGCGGCTCAATTCTTCCGCTTTTCCAGAATCAGATAAAAACTGGGGGCCCGATTACCGTAACAGACGAAAATATGGTTCGTTTTTTTATGACAATTCCAGAAGCCTGTTCTCTTGTTTTACAAACCGGCGGAGTTGGGGAAAATGGAAAATCGTATCTTTTAGATATGGGCGAGCCAATAAAAATCATAGATCTTGCAAAACAGATTATAAAATTTTCAGGACTTGAACCTTACAAAGATATTGATATTAAGATTGTTGGAGCCCGCAAAGGCGAACGTCTTATTGAACCACTTTGGCTAAAAGAAGAAAATCCAACACCAACAAAATATAAAAAGATTTTAATGCTTGATAACAAAGAATACGAAACTCAAAGACTTGAAAAACTACTTGGCGCACTTGAACCAATTTGTTTTTTTACAAAAGGCAACGAAAAAGTATTCCGCGACAAAACCTTGCTTGTAAAACTTTTGTGCGACGATTGCGAAAGTCTTCGCGATTTTTATGAAGAAATCAAAAGTGATAATCAGCTTAGAACTGATTTATTATAGAAGAAAAAGACAGGAAAGCTATGGCAGAAATAAAAGTTCCATTTCATAAAGCAGCAATTACAAAAGACGAAGAAAACGCCGTTTTAGATGTTCTTAGAAGCGGCTGGCTCACAACAGGAAAATACGCGCTTGAATTTGAAAAAAAGTTTAGCGCTTCGGTAAGCGACACAAAACAAATGGCAGAAAACCGTAAAAACGCAAATTTGCCAGCTGACGAAGTAATTTCTCTTGCCGTAAATTCAAACACAAGCGGAATGATTTTAGCAATGGAAGCCTGCGGCGTTTGTCAGGGAACTGCCGTAATTACAACGCCCTACACTTTTGTTTCAACAGCAACCTGCGCCCGCCACTTAAATGCAGATGTATTTTTTGCAGACATTGAAAAAGACACCTACAACATAGATCCAGATAAAATAGAAGAAATCTTAAAAAAAGACGCAGCTCCTGGCGGCGTGGACGGAAAAGGCGCTCACCGGGTTCGCGCAATTGTTCCAGTTCACATAGCGGGCAACGTGTGCAATATGGCTCGTATAATGCAGCTTGCAAAAAAATATTCAACACAAGAAAACAAAATCCGCGTAATAGAAGACGCCGCTCACTCTTACCCTTCTCCAACAGAACTTGGCTTTGCAGGCACAATTGCAGATGCGGGAGTTTTTTCTTTTTACGTTACAAAAACAATCACAACGGCAGAAGGCGGAATGGTTTGCACTCGCGACAAAGACTTAGCTCGCCGTATGACAGTTATGCGAATGCACGGAATGGACCGCACAACTTGGGACAGATACACAAGCCCACGCGCAAGCTGGGAATACGACATAATCGCACCTGGCTACAAGTTCAATCTTCCAGATGTACTTGCAGCGCTCGGCTGCTGCCAGGTAGAACGCGCTCAATTATTTTATCAGCAGCGCAAACGAATTGTAGAAAAATATAATCAAGCCTTTTCAAAGCTGGACTTTATAAAACTTCCGCCAGACGCACAGGGAAATTCGTGGCATTTATATCTTATGCGCATACTTCCAGAAAAACTGAAAATCACACGCGAAGAATTTGCAAAACAAATGCAGCAAGCGGGACTTGGAATCTCCGTGCATTTTATTCCGATTTTCCATTTTACTTACTGGCAAAAACTCTACCCGGATTTTACTGCGCAAAACTTTCCGAACGCAGAACGCCAGTACAGCACAACAATTTCAATTCCGCTTTTTCCGGATATGACAGATGAGCAGGCCGAACTTGTAATTTCCACAGTTACAAAAATCGGCAATGAAAACAGGAGATAAAAACAAATAATGCCGGCAGCAAAAAAGAATCAGAAAAAAAACTTACGTTCTCTCGAAGCAAACGGCTTTTACAGCGACTGCGAAAAAGAAGGCTGTCTTTATGCAGTTTTAGTCCGAAGCCCTGCTCCAGCCGGAAAAATAAAAAGTGTCGCAGCGCCAGAACTTCCAGAAGGATATTTTCTTTTAACTTCTGATGTTCTTCCCGGTTCAAAAACAATCTGCGCAAACAAAACAGTTACAAAAGTCTTTGGTTTTGATAATGTTTCTTATGAAGGCGAGCCGCTTGGAATTCTTTTTGGCCCAGATGAAGAAATTGTTTACAAACTTTTAGATAAAGTAAACATAACCTTTAATGTTGAAAACCTTGAATCTGCTCTTCACAATGTAATCAATAATCAAACTGATGAAGCCGAAAACTTTAAGGAATTTGTAGAGCAGATTAATGAAATGCCGTCTCTAAACACGGTTATTGATAAATCAGATGTTGAAGAAAACCCAAATGTAGAAGTTGCAAGCCGCGAAGTAAAATACGGACTTTACGAAACACTTTCTGTTGCGCAAGCCGATGCAAAGATTTTTAAAAATGCCGCTTTTACATCAACTGATACTTGGAAAGAAAAACTTTTAACTCCAAAATGGCAGGAAACAGAAGGCGCATTTGCCTACACCGAAGACGAAAATCTTCATATTTTTGTTCCAACCCGCTGGACAGCTTTTACACAAAAATCAGTTGCCCAGGTTTTAAATATCAGCGAAGAACAAGTTTTTATTCACAAAACAAAATCTCCTGGAATCTATCCAACAGGCCTTATGAGAACAACCCAGCTTGCAGTTCAAATAGGAGCCGCAGCCTGGCTTACAAAAAATCCGGTGAAATTAGTTTTAACGCAAAGCGAGCAGGAAAACATAATGGTTCCTGGCGTTCTTACAGAAATCACCTATAGAACAGCTCTTGATAATAACGGCCGCTTAAAAGCTCTTAAAATTATTATTGATATTGATATTGGCTCTTCAAATCCTTTTGCGCAGGAAATTACAGACCGCATTGCTATTGCTTCGGCAAGTTATTATAAACCTGAAAATATGTACATAAGTGCAAAAGCGCACACTTCAAAAAAGCCGCCAACTTCTATTTCGCTTCAGATTGTTGAATCGCAGGCTTTTTTTGCAATTGAAAATGAAATTCAAAAGCTCAGCAATTTGTCCAAAATCTTTCCAGATGAATTGCGCTTAATAAATTCAATTCATTCTGATGCAATTTATGCAAACCAAATGCTTAATTTCCAAAAAGAAAATGAATCAGCAGAATTAACAGATTTTAAAGAAGCACAATTGCAAGAAACAGACGCACAAGAAGCAACCCCGCAAAAATCAGAGTCACAAGAATCTGTTTTGCAGGAAGCAAACTCGCCAGAAACACCGGCCGAAACAGAACTTCCAGTTTCCTCAAAACCATTTCCTTTTAATATTCAAACAGGCAACATCGAACAAGTTATAAAAGATGCACTTTGCCAAAGCGATTTTAACCGAAAATATGCTTCATATCATATGGACGCAATTGACCGCGCAGAAAAAGACAGCAAACCTTTTTTTGCATTGCCGCTTCGCGGAATTGGAGTTGCAACAGCGTATATTCCTTCTGGTTATTATGGGCAAACAAGTTTTACAAATGACGCAAGCCTTGATGTAACACTTACAGACGAAGAAAAACTCATAATTCATACAATAAAACCGTCAGAAGTTATTCAGGAAATCTGGAAAAACTCGGCGGCAGAAATTCTAAATATTCCAAAACAAAATATTCAGATTAATTGTGAATTTCCTTACGACCAGATTCCAGAGCGGCCAGAAGATTCTTTCAGTTCAATCAGCATTATGAATGAACTCGTAAAAAAATGCTGCGCCGACATTCAAAAAAAACGCACAAGCCAATCGCTTCCAATTACAATAAAGCGCGGCGGAAAAACAAACGGCCGCAGCAAATGGAACAAAGACACTTTTAAAGGAACTCCGTTTTACACAACTTCGTTTATCACAACTGTAGTTGAAGTTGAACTTGACACTTATACTTATAATGAAAAAATCAAAGGAATCTGGGTTACAATGGATTGCGGCGAACTTTTAGATGAAGCCGCCGCCGTTCGCACAATCCGCCTTGAAATTCAGCAGGAACTTACAATGCTTGTTCGCGGAAAAACAGTTCCTTGCGACGCAATTCATATCAATTTTATACAATCAGGGGAACACGCAAGCCAGGTTGGCGGATTAATTCACAATTCGCTTCCGGCAGCTTTTTCTTCGGCACTTTCTCTGGCACTTACAACCCAGCTTACAGAAATTCCTTGTACCGAAGATTTACTGTTCAAATTGATTCGTGACCGCACAAAAGAAAAAAATAAATCCATAAAATCAGAAAGCAAAGGAGCGGCAGAATGAAAATCCCCGTAACCTTGAATGGAATAAAAACTATTTTAGACGCTCATGCCGATGAATCGCTTATGAAAGTGCTTCACAAAAACGGCTGCCCTTCTGTAAAAAGCGGTTGCAGCACAGGATTTTGCGGAGCCTGCACAGTTCTTTTAGATGATAAACCGGTTGCAGCCTGCAAAATTCCCGCAGGAATTGTTCGCGACGAAAATATCGTCACCTTAGATCATTTTGCAAAAACCGAAGAATACTCAATAATAATGAGCGGCTTTCAAAAAGCCGGCATAAAACTTTGCGGATATTGTACCGCCGGAAAAGTTTTTTCGGCTTATCAGATTTTAAAAATGCCGAAATTGCCAACGCGCCAGGAAATCACCGACAGCATAAAAGCACTTTCTCCATGCTGCACCG
Source organism: Treponema sp. (assembly GCA_017962415.1). Taxonomy (GTDB): domain Bacteria; phylum Spirochaetota; class Spirochaetia; order Treponematales; family Treponemataceae; genus Treponema_D. Next base: position 14,215 of record JAGCVK010000011.1, read on the forward strand.
ACCTAGAAACTTTAGTCAATGGAATAATTTACGCGCTGCACATTTCAAACAAAAGGCTGAAACGAGGAAAGTAATGAGTAAAACAATTTTGTACGCAAAAAACACAACAGAACTCATAAAAATATTAAATAACAATCCCGGCACAAAAGTAGTTGGCGGCTGCACAAGAATTGAAACTCTGCCCGAAAAATTCATTTCAACACACGGAATCAAAGAATTAGCTTACATTTCCCGCCACGAACGCTACATTGACGTTGGGCCGGGCACAACACTTTCCGAAATACTTTCAATCGGCCAAAATCATCTTCCGCCAATTTTGTATGAAGCGCTAAACTGCATTGCAAATCCAATAATCAGAAATACCGCAACAATCGGCGGAAACATCTGTTCCGAAAATCATAAACTTACACTTTTTGCGCCACTAATGGCTTTAGATGCAAAACTCGAATTCAAAAATCTAACAGAAACGCGCACAGAAAACATAAGAAATTTCCGTTTTATACCGCAAGGCTTTATACTTTCAAATATCCGCATTCCACTCGTAGACGCTGAGCTTTCTATTTTCCGCCGAATTGGCCCGGAACACGCAATTTCCCAACAGTCTGCTTCGTTTGCCTTTCTTGCCGATACCGAAAAAAACTGGCTTTTAAACGTTCACCTTGCATTTGCAGGCCCGTTCACCTTCCACAGCAAAGAATTTGAAAACATAATGAGCGGCCGCCGACTTCCACTTTCACAGCGCGACATAACTCACCTCGAAGAAGCCGTTGCCGAACAGTTCCAAAAAGCTGCAACCGACCAGATGATTCCAGACGTAATGCGCCAGCAATTCTTTAACCTTGCGCGCTACAGTTTTGAGCAGTTGACATAAAAAAAATCTTCACAAAGCAAAAAAGGTCACAGCGTTTATTATTTATATTTTTACCTCTGCGTTCTCCTTGACTCTGTGAGAAATTTTTATTTTATAAACATCGCATCTCCATAACTAAAGAAGCGATATCTGTTTTCGACAGCCTGCTTATAGGCGTTCAAAATGTGCTCGCGGCCGGCAAAAGCCGAAACGAGCATAATAAGCGTACTTTCCGGCGTGTGAAAGTTTGTAAACATTTTGTCTACAACCTTAAACTTAAAGCCAGGGTACATAAAAATACTTGTAGAGTTTGTGCCGGCGCGAACCCATTCGTTATTTGCGCCAACAACGCCGCCTTCCATTTCGATTTTTTGAGCAACACTTTCAAGCGTTCTTACACTTGTAGTTCCAACTGCAAGAATCGGGCGGCCTTCGCGCTTTGCCTTGTTTATAGCCTCAGCAGTTTCTTTTGGAACTGTGTACCATTCTTCATGCATTTTATGATTTTCAATATTTTCTTCGCGAACTGGTAAAAAAGTTCCAAGCCCTACATGAAGCGTTACAAAACGGCGTTCAATTCCTTTAGCGTCAAGGCGGGCAAGCATATCTTCTGTAAAATGAAGTCCAGCTGTAGGACACGCAGCAGAGCCAGTATCAGTTGCATAAACATTTTGATAGCGTTCGCTATCTTCTTCTGTATCGCCGCGCTTAATATAAGGCGGAAGCGGAATATGGCCATTACGTTCAAACCAATCTTCATCAATTGCAAAATCAAATTTTAGCGCACGAAATTCAGTTCCGGCATTTCCTTCGTGTTCAACAATCTGGGCAACAGTTCCGTCCGGAAATTTATAATGCATTCCAGGCTTTTGCTTTTTTGCAGATTTTACCATAGTATTCCAGATACAGCAGTCTTTATCGATTGTATTAAGAAACATAAATTCAGTTTCGCGGCCGGTAGTTTCTTTAATTCCATAAACGCGGGCGCGACGTACACGGCTGTTATTAAAAATCATGAGCGTGCCAGGTTCAATCAAATCAGGGAGATTGTCCATCATATAATGCTCAACATCTCCAGTAGCACGATTCAAAAGCATAAGTTTATCCTGCCCGCGCACTCCACTCGGATGCTGCGCAATCAAATCTTCAGGCAAGTCAAAATTAAAATCAGAAGTGAACATGGATTCAATTTAACACAATAAAGATTTTGTGAAAATATAAAAAAAATCCCACTCGCGCGGGATTTCTCAAATGCTTTATTTTACATTTTTTGATTAAAGCCTGTACTTGCAGGTTCGCACGCTACCGCTTGCTCGCCTTGCCGTACAGACATTTTTAAGGGTGCTACTGAGCGGAGCGAACAACGCGGAAGCCCATGTCGTTGTCGCGGTAGCCCGGGGTGACGTAGTAATGGCCGCAAACAGAACAGACATTGGCTTTGTTATACCAGCAGCCACCTCGTCCAACGCGTTTAGAGCCCGACGAAGCGCCAATAGGATTTGTTGTATTGCCAGTTGGAACGCTGCCATCCCAGTCATAACACCATTCATAAACGTTTCCACTCATATCGTATAGTCCAAGTGCATTTGCTGCTTTTTTTCCAACTTCATGAGTTCCCCAGCCAGAATAATTATTTGTTTCACGATCAGATCCTGTTGTTCCTGTAATATTATTGTACCCATACCACCCTACAGTATCCAATCCTGTGTTTGTACTTGCATCCCATGAAGTATCACTTGCTGTGTCGGCACCACTAAATGTATAATTCCAGTCTGCTTTTGTCTGGTCTCCACCACGTGCCGCAAATTCCCATTCTGCTTCTGTTGGCAGGCGGTAACCTTTTGCACCTTCTACAAGAGTTACAGTTGCTCCTGTTATATTTCCGTTAGAATTAACTTCTGTTACTGTAATATTATATGCTTTGTCTGAAGTACTCATTGTTTTTTCTGTAAGAGCATTACAGAAGTAAACTGCGTCATACCATGTCATTCCTTCTGCAGGTCTAAGCTTCTGTATTCCTGGATTTTTCAAAGCATACAAAGAAGAGCCTTCTGTACAATAAAATGGTTCTGCATTAAGTGTTTTTTCAACTCCATTAATTGTTACCTTCTGGTTAGTCATTACAGTTTTATAAAGTTCCTGGGTAACTTCATATTTTCCCATAATAAATGGACTTAATGTTACTGTTCGCCCTTCAATAAATACTCCTTCATAATTGTTTGTATTTTTTGCACCTGTTACTGTAACTGCGCTGTTCATAACCTGCACTTCGCCTGTTTTTTCAAAAGTTACACCATTAATTGTAATTGAAGCAACATCTGATATTGTTGAATTACTTGTATTCTCAGGCTTTCCCCAATGAAAGCCAACATTTACACCGGCTTCTTTTACTTTTGGATGAATTGTAATATCTACATTTACATCACCATCAGAAAACTTTATAAAACGTGATTCTTCGCCTTCTCCAATTACAATTGTGTTTTTATATGCTATTACCTTTATTTTGTATGTACCTTCATCTGCTACTGGTAAATATACTTTTGATCCAGGAGCCTTATTTTTTTCTTCTACAACAGCAACACCATCTTTTTCCAAAAGTACATCATACTTTGTTGCATCTGATTCTTCGTAATATGCAACTCGCGAATTATTTCCCGGCAACAATACGGCAAATCTCATTCCTTCGTACTGATTTTCACTTAAATCAGGGGCATCAAGTTCATTATTCAACGCTCCAGAGCATCCAGAAAATGCTGCAACCATTGCCATAACAGCTGCTGCAGCAATCCACTTTGTTTTTTTCATAAAAATTCTCCTTTGAAAAAAAAAATATAAAAAAAAGGACACGACTTTATTCTTTACGAACAAAAAGCGTGTCTTTTAATTTCTAAAAAATGTAAAATAATATTATCTTGAGTTCTTGAGTTCTTGAGTTCTTGAGTTCTTGAGTTCTTGCATACTTTTCTTATTAAATTCTGCCAACGGCAAACATTTTTTTATTTACGAATTGTATATCATTGCCGATTAAAAATCTACAAATATTTCTTGAAAAATAAGCACTTTAATAACAAATAAATTACTTAATTGCTTTCTTTAAATCCTCATCATATGTTTTTAACGGAAGGCCTGCACGGCGGGAAAGCTCTAAATATGTGGCATCATAATATGAAAGATTATGCTCAATTGCTAAATCAAAAATTCTGTGACGAATTTCTGAATCACCTTGTGAATCTGTATAAATGGGAAGCTGCTGTAAATCATACATAATGTCCATTGCATCAGAATGCGAAAGTTTTGGCACACCTTCACGCTTGCTTCTTGTTTTACTCAAAAGAACGTTACCAATTTCATACCAGAAAAGCTGCGGAACATAAATCTGGCCATTGTTTTCAAGAACATATTCAATATCTTTTATGCAGTCAGAAAACTCATCATCACAAAAACCATTTAATAAATAAGCTGCCATAAAAGATGTATCAGCAACAAAACACGGAAAACTATTAGTACTTTCGGCCTTCATTTTTAAGTTCCTTTAAGTCTTTTGCAGTAAGAGAAGCGCCGCCACTGTTTTTTCGAGTTTCCTGGATTTTTTGCGAACGCGCTAAAATCCGCTTGTGAGCTTCAAAAGCAGCTTCGTTTCGAATTGTCTGCACACCTTGCAAAACAGCAACTTTTTTTCCATTTTTAGAAATATTAATTGTTGCACCACTTTGAACTTTACGTAAAAGTTCTGCAAAATAAGTTTTTGCATCAAAAGCACCAACATCAAAAACATTATTTCCCGTCATTGCAATAGAAAATGCCATAGACACCTCCTTAGAAGTTGTTAAACAACTCACATATAAAAGATAATACAGGAAATAATAAAAGTCAACCAGTTTTTCAACCAGTTTAAAATCTATTAAAACAAACTTCCTTGCGCACCGCCACTTTTTGAATCGGCAGAGTGAGAAAGGCCAAGATGAGTATATGCTTTTTCAGTTACCATTCGGCCGCGCGGAGTGCGCTGCAAAAGGCCGCATTGAATAAGATACGGCTCATAATAATCTTCCAAAGTGTCAATGCTCTCGCCAATAGAAATGGCAAGCGTTTCAGCACCAACAGGGCCGCCGCCAAAATTTTCGATAATAGAACGTAAAATCTCGCGGTCATATTTTTCAAGACCAATCGAATCAATTTCAAGGCGGCGTAAGCCTTCATCAACAATATCAACAGAAATAGAACGGCTTCCACTAACCTGAGCAAAATCCCGCATACGACGCAAAACACGATTTGCAACACGAGGAGTTCCGCGACAGCATTGAGCCAGCAAAAGAGCCGCATCATCATCAATACCAATTTCCAAAATAGAAGCAGAACGCTTGATAATAGAAGAAAGTTCCGCCTGCGTATAAAACTCAAAACGCGGAATAAAACCAAAACGCGAACGAAGCGGGCTCGAAACAGAACCAGCCTTAGTCGTAGCGCCAACCAACGTAAAAGGCGGAATAGGAATACGAACCGTGCGAGCCGCAGCCCCTTGCCCAATAATCCAGTCCAGTTCAAAATCTTCCATTGCAATATAAAGCATTTCTTCAATCGCAGGCTTTAAGCGGTGAATCTCGTCAATAAAAAAAAACAGTTCGCAGAGTAATCGTAGAAAGAATGCCCGCCAAATCCTTAGGTTTATCTAAAGCCGGCGCCGAAGTAACCTTAAAATCAACACCAAGTTCGTGAGCCGTAATTTGGGCAAGAGTAGTTTTTCCAAGTCCCGGTGGACCAATCAAAAGCAGATGATCAAGCGGCTCCTCGCGAAGTTTGGCCGCCTCAATAAAAGTCGAAAGATTTTTCTTTACACTCTCCTGCCCCAAAAAGTCGGCAAGTTTAGTCGGGCGCAGTTTATTATCCTGTTCATCAAAAGAGTTTTTTAAATCCGCACGCACAATCGCAGAAAAATCTTCGTTTTCGTTTATCATAATTTTATTTTAGCATATTTTTAATCAGATTTACAGACCAAAGAATTTTCTTTTAATGATTTTTATATTGGGGGTCCCGCAGCCGGCCTTCGGCCGGCTGCGGTCGGGCTTTGCGCACTTCCGCGCTAACCGCGCTCCATTCTTGCGCTCATTTCATTCGCTCCAAAACGCGCTTCGCGCGGTGCTCCAATCCCTACCCCGTTGTTCTCAAAAAATAGGTCTTACTTAGCAGTACGCACAAGTCTAAAGCCTAAATCCCAATTTAAACCAGGAGCATTTGGACTCTCACGAGCATAACTATAATCATACTCTCTAGAATAAACGTACGCATAATAATATGGCCAAACCCAGCTGCCACCGCATCTGATTGTTTCATATCCAGCATTTCCATGATAACGATCATAATAATTTAATGGAGTTCCAATAAGCTCTTCATCCATACTGAACGCGTCCCAACACCATTCCCAAACATTTCCGCTCATATCATAAATTCCAAGATTGTTTGGCAACTTACGCTTTACTTCATGAGTTTTCTCATTACTGTTTTTTTCAATCCAGGCATATCTGGTAACCGCATTATTACCATTTGTTCCTGCAAAAACAGTAGGTTCTTGTATACCAGTTTTTCCTCCAACAGCAGCATATTGCCATTCAACTTCTTTTGGCAAACGATAGCCGTTTGCATCAAAACGACATTCAATCTTATCCCAAACATAAGCAGCCGATCGAGGTATATCTTCATTATCAACATCAACAAGGTCAACTCTTTCTTCATCAATACTAAATACATAACAAGGAGTTAATCCTGCTGCAATACTCTTTCTGTTACAATAAACAACCGCATCGTACCAGGAAACACATTCAACTGGGCGATTAGCCTGAACTTCATTATTATCAGGATCGCTACTAAAATGACTTGGATTAAATCCCATTACAGATTCAAATTCAGCTTGCGTAACTTCATGGTCACAAATATAAAAATCATCAATTATTATTTGTTTTCCAAAACCTTCGGCATTACAATACACATCAAAATCGTCTATTTCAAAAAAAATAGTATCGCCTTCAACAAAAATAAAATCATCTTGAGCTGGCGGTGTTTCCGGTTCTTCATCGTCCCAAAGAATTTCTACATTTACATCGGTTGCTTTTACCATTGGCCGCATTTTCAACTGAACAAGAATTTCATTTTTTGAAAGATCGATTTCTGTCTCTTTTTCGGCTTCTGCAATCGGAATATCATTCATAAAAGCGGTAGCTCTAATTTTATAAGTTCCAGCGTCATTAATTCCAAAATTAACTCTGTCACCAGGATTTGCAACAATTGGCTCCAGATACAATTCGCCATTTTTCAAAACCTCAAGTCCATATTCTGTTACATCATCTTTAGAATAAAGAACGCGAGAACTTGCCGCTTTTGAAGAAGGCAGCAAAACAGACAAGGTTGTTTTTCCGGTTGTTCCTTTTGTTTTTTGAACGTTACGGTCTTGCGATTCTTGAGCTGAAGAACTTTCATTAAAATCCAAAGCTGAATTACAAGCTGTAAAAACAGCTGCCGACATCAACATTGCCATTGCGGCAATTAATTTCGTTTTTTTCATAAAACGCACTCCTATTAAATAATTTTAATCAAAAAAAATGCCATAAACGTCATTTTTTTTGATTTACGCATTTTTGCTTCGCAAAAAGTGCTCTTAATCACAAAATGCCAAAAACACCATTTTTTTGATTACCGCTTTTTTGCTTCGCAAAAAGTGCTAAAAAAAAGACACGCTTTTTATTTAATTGAATAATCAATCAAAAAAAGGCGTGCCTATTTTTACTTAAAATAATTATAACATAGGATATGGTTTTAAGCAAAATTAATTTCTATATCTTTGGGTATTAAGCTAATTCAACAATAACACGGCGGAATAAAATATCTTCCCTTTCTTTTTGTGATTTTCCGGCAAAATCAGGTTCGTTGGTAAGAACTTCTATAAGCTGAGCAACTTTTTGTTCAACAAGACGCTTATCGTAGCCCATGCTGGCAAGCGAAGTTACAACATCAGAATAAGGACTTGCAGAAGAAAGTCGAATCACACTAGAATTTTCTTCGCTGATTTTAAGTTTTCCTTTTAAAGTAAGCATCATTTTTCCGGCAGTTTTTTTGCCTACGCCAGGAATTTTTTCAAGCATTTCAAGGTCGCCTTTTTCAAGCACGTCCATAAGCCGCGCACTTGAAACTGCGCTCATAATTTTTACAGCACCTTTTGGACCTACTCCGTCAACTTTAAGTAAATCCAAAAATACGCTTCGCTCTTCTGCACTTGCAAATCCATAAAGCGCCATAAGCTGATCTGTATGCTGAAGCCAGGTAAAAACTTTTGCTTCATTTCCAACCGGAGGAAGCATATCAAGATTTGAATCGGGCACGCACAAATCCCACTCTACGCCATTAGTATCTATAAAAACCTGCTTAGGAAATTTTCCAGTAATTATTCCAGTAAGTGAATTGAACATAAATTAATTATAAAGCAAAAAAAAACTGTATTGCAAGAGCAGATATCACTTGGGCATTATAAAACCTTTCAATGTTGAAAAGTAAAAAAACGCTCATCGTGTATTTTGCTCTCGCTGCAACGCTGTTATTTTTGATTTTCTAATTTTTCCAAAACTTCATCAATGCTAAGCCCTGTTTTTTTTGCAATTGCCGCAAGGTCTTCATACTCAAACTTTTTTCGCGTAACTCCATAACCTTGAGCTTTTTTTAGCCGGACTTCTCCAAAATCAGTTTGTACGGTCACAATCTCGCGGTCTAGATAATATCGGTTACTTACAGTTTCGCGAACGCCAAGCGTAGTTGTATGCTTAAAAATTGTTTCAAGAATTTTTTCTTTTTGCGATTGCCGGCACATCACGCAAAGCAAATTACCAGAACGCGATTTTTTCATAACAACCGGAACTGTATAAACTTCAATTGCGCCAGCTTCAAAAAGCATTTCCATTGCAAACGAAAGTTTTTCTGCGCTAATATCATCAAGATTACAAGTAAACTTTATGATTTGCTCCGCGTCTTCTTCAGTTTCGCCAAGAATTGCACGAACACAGTTTGCCGCTTCAAAATCTTTTTTTCCCATTCCATAACCAATTGCGTTCATTTTAATAGAAGGCATTTTTCCAAATTGAATAACAAAATGTTTTAGCAAAGCAGCGCCCGTTGGGGTACATAGCTCGCCTTGTATATGACCGCTATAAACTGGAATCTCTTTTAAAATAAAAGCAGTTGCCGGAGCCGGAACCGGAAGAATTCCATGCGCGCAATGAACATGCCCAAAACCAACATTCACTTCAGAAGCATAGATTTTTTTTGCACCAATTTTTTCAATTAAAAGGCAAACCGCAGTTATATCTGCAACTGCGTCCATTGTCCCAACTTCATGAAAATGAATGTCTGTTTCAGGAACTCCGTGAACATGGCTTTCAGCGGCGGCAATTAATTTGTAAACTTCAATAACATCATTTTTTATTTTTTGAGGAATTTTCAAAGACAAAATAAGCTCTTCAATTTCTGCCATGCTGGAATGATGATGATGTTCGTGTTCATTATGAGTATGCGTGTGAACGTGATTATGCGCTTCAACTTCATTATTATGCGCGTGAGTTTCTTCGTGGTTATGATGATTATCAGCCTCTTCTTCTTTTCCGTTTACGCTTACCCTAAAATGAGTTCCAGTAATTCCGCATTTTACAGATTTTTCTGCTGTCACCCTAACTCCAGGAATTCCAGCCTCATTCAATTCTTTCAAAAAATCATTTTTCTGATTTTCATCTAAAAGTTCATACAGAGCTGCGCTAAGCATATCTCCAGCAGCGCCCATTGGTAAATCAAGATAAAGAGTTTTCATATTATCATCTCCAAAAACAAAAAAATCAAATTACAAAATCAGTTTTCACAAGTTTTACTTATATGATTTATCATATTTGCCAGATAACCGGCTCCAAAACCATTGTCAATATTTACAACAGAAACTCCGCTCGCACAGGAATTTAACATAGAAAGCAATGCCGAAAGCCCATTGAACGAAGCGCCATAACCAACACTCGTTGGAACAGCAATTACAGGACAATCAGCAAGCCCGCCAATAACGCTGGCAAGCGCGCCTTCCATTCCGGCAATTGCAATAATCACAGAAGCGCTCATAATTTCGTCAAGATGAGAAAGAAGCCGGTGCAAGCCTGCAACTCCAACATCATACAAGCGCGTTACACGGCTGCCCAAAACTTCTGCAGTTAAAGCCGCTTCTTCTGCAACCGGAATGTCGCTTGTGCCAGCCGTTGCTACAACCACAGTTCCAATTCCATAAGGCTCTGGAATATTTCCAACAATTCCAATTTGCGCCTGGCTTTTATAATCGAGAGCAACTTTTTTCTGAACAGCTAAAGCCTTTTGCTCATCAAGCCTTGTTATCAAAATAGTTTTTTGCCCGCTTTTTTGCATTGTCTGAATAATCTGAATTATCTGCTCTGAAGTTTTACCTTTTCCGTAAATCACTTCTGCAACACCTTGCCGCGTCTTTCTGTGCAAATCAACTTTCGCAAAACCAATATCTTCAAACGGCTGTTTTTTTATTTCAAGCAAAGCCTCGTCTACTGAAGTTTTACCGTCGCGCACATTTTCCAAAAGCTGTTTAATTTCACTATTCATTGCGAACCTCCAGATTAAGCAAAATCTGTTTATAATATTTTTTTAATTCTAAAATGATTTCTTTTCGTTTTTCAAAAAGCAACAAAAACTGATTTTGGCAAACTTCAATTTTTGCTATAAAATCACCGTTTTTATCTTCAAGCATTCTAATTCTAAAATCAGAAAAACCAACTTTCATTAAAAAAGCTTCGGCTTTTTCTGTAATTTCAAGTTTTTCTTTAGTGATTATCTGGCCGCAAGAAATTCTGGTTGCAAGACAGGCATAAGCGGGTTTATTCCAGGTAAAAAGGCCAGCATTTTTTGAAAGCTCGCGAATCTGATTTTTGGTAAGATTACACTCTCTAAGCGGCGATAAAACTTTCAATTCTCGCAAAGCCTTAATTCCAGGCCTGTCAGAAATATCATCACTAGCATTAGTTCCATCTAATATGATTTTAAAACCATCTTTAAAAGCCTGATTAATAATCGCAGAAAAAATTTTTTGCTTGCAAAAATAACATCTGTCACAAGGATTTAAAATGATTTTCTCGCTGGCAAAAACATCAACATTCAAAACACACAAGGAAATGTTTAATTCCTTTGCAAGACGAACAGCATCATCATATTCAAAGGCAGGCTGAAAATCAGATTTTATATAATAAGCCCTTACTTTTTCTGCATACTTTTTTGCAGCATATAAAAGGTAAGAAGAATCAACACCGCCAGAAAAAGCAACAGCTACCTGGCGATGTTTTTCAAAAAAATCTTTAAGTTCCAAATTAGTTTTTCTTAAAAAGCGTTGATTTTACAACACCTTTTGGGTCACGCACAAGAACAATCACAAACCAGATTATCAAACCAAGTGCTACAACAGAAAGGCCAAGATACAAATCATTTAGCATATCAAGCGGAGAAGGAACAAAAGAGTCTGCACCAAGTTCTGCATATTCAAAAATTGCATCAATAAGCCACATTAAAGAAGCGCCCCAATACATAAGAGAAAGAGTTCCAACCTTAAGTTTGCGAGCTTCTTCATTTTTATACCAAAGAATCGAACAAATAATTGCAGCAAAAACAGAAGTCAAAAGAGTCATGCAAGCCCTCCTGCAAGACAGGCATTTTCCGGCTTTTTAAAAGCTTTTTTTTCTATGATTGAACTAACACCAACCATCACACCCCAAACCGCAGTTACAAGCAAGGACATACATACGCCGGCAGTTGCCATTTCGTGAAGCATTTCAAGCGTTTCACCATTTTTTACAGCTGTTAAAAATGGAAAGAAAGGAACAACTTCTCCGTGCCAAATATGTTCAAATGCTAAAAGAGCAGAACCGCCCCACAACATTTTATTAAGCCAGTCAAGTTTTGTAGAAAAACTGATTTTTGATGATTCTTCAGCATTTTCGTTGGCTTTGGTACTAACTGCGCCACTAAGCTGAGCCTTTTTTTCTTTAGATTTTATGATTTTTCCTGCGATAGTTGTAATAATTGCTTCAGTTGCAGGAACGGTAAAACATGCCATTAAAGTCCTCCTGAGTTTAATTATTTCTATTATATAGCAATATTTCAAAATTAATATAAAAAAACATTACGAAAATTGTATATTTTTTAGAATTTGATAATAATTATCAAATTTAATTGACATTTTTTCTGCAATTCATATAATTTGATAATCATTATCAAATTGCACAGGATTCAGTTTATCAGGCAGGAAAAAATGCAAAAAGCAGCTTACAAAACAAAACAGCAGGATTTACTCTTTACCTATTTGCGCGAAATGCAGGGAAAGCATTTTACTGCCGAAGATGTTCGCGCGCATTTTGAAGCAAAAAAGATTTCAATTGGAATTGCAACAATTTATCGCCAGTTAGAAAAATTAGTTGCCGAAGGAAAAATCCAAAAATATTTTATAGATGATCATTCTGCTGCCTGTTTTGAATATTCGGGCGACGACTGCCAGGACAAAGAAAAGCACTTTCACTTAAAATGCGAACTTTGCGGCCGCTTAATTCACCTTGAATGCGACGAACTTGAAGAACTCGGCGGCCATTTAAAAACCGAACATGGCTTTGTAATAAATCCGCTCAGAACCGTTTTTTACGGAGTTTGCACAGACTGCGCAAGCAGGCAGGAGAAAAAAGATGAATAAAAAAAACTTCTCCGCCACGACAGCGAATGCAAACGCAAAGACGAACGCAGTCGCGAATGTAAACGCATTTGCAAACACGAACGAGTTCTCAAACTCAAACGCAAAAAGCATTTTTAAGCTCGCAGCCTTAATCGCAATAATTTCATTCATTGCAATTTTGATTTTTCAGACGCATTATTGCAATCACGAAAATCATTGTCACAATGAAAATTGCCAGATTTGTCTGATTCTTCAAATAATTCATAATTCAGACAAAATATTGAATCAAAAAACCTTTGCGCCAATAAAAACAATATTTATTTTCTATATAAATGTTCTGATTTTTTCTGCATTGCAGCTTGCCCCTCAAACTTTAGTTAAGCAGAAAATCAAACTGATAATTTAGATTCCTCTTTTTTGGTCAAATAAAATATCCGAGGAATGAAAATGAAAAATAAAAACAAAAAGCCGGTAGTTTTAATCACAGGCTATCTTGGTTCAGGAAAAACAACATTACTAAACAATCTGCTTCGCCAGGAAACACGCCGCGTTGCATTGATTGTAAATGATATGGGAAGCATTAACGTAGATGCTTCAATTTTGAAAAAAGAAGGCGCAAATGTTGCAGAATGTCCAATGTTTGAACTTCAAAACGGTTGTATCTGCTGCACTTTGCGCGACGAATTTATTCAGCAGATAGAAAAGATTTCTGCAATTGACAGCGTGGAAGTTATTTTCGTAGAGGCTTCTGGAATTAGTGATCCTGGAGCAGTTAGCGCAAGTTTCCTTGCTTACGAAGAAGATAATCCAGACACAAATGTTTATCTTACTTCAGTTGTAACTGTAGTTGATGCAGACAGAATTTACCGCGAATTCTTAGACGATTTGAAAAAACAAAAAGCAGACAAAGAAAAAGTTGACGAAAACAATCTTACCGCAGAAGAAATTTCTACCCTAATTGTTGATCAGATTGAATTCTGCAACTTTATCGTACTAAACAAATGCGATCTTTTGGACCAAAAGCAGCTTAGCGAAGTTGAAGCAATTGTCCGCGAATTCCAGACACGCGCACCAATTTATCACAGCGTAAACGGCAACATCGAACTTGAAAAAATCACAACACGCGAGCCGTTCAATTTTGAACAGATAGATTCTTCGTCTGCAATACAAAAAGCAATCAACAGCTTAAATAAAAATCAAAAAGGCTGCACCGACGAATACGGAATTTCAAGTTTCGTTTACGAAGAAAAACGCCCTTTCAACCGCGAAAAATTTGCCGACTTTGTAAACAACAAATATCCGCGCGAACTGATTCGTGCAAAAGGTTATATCTGGTTTTCAGATGCCGACGCAGATGTTCAGCTTTTTGAGCAGGCCGGCCGCAATTCTTCTGTAATGGAAGTTTCTTACTGGATTGACGCCCTTGTTGAAGAACAAAAACAGGCTTACCTTGAGCAAAATCCAGACGTAAAAGAAAACTGGGACGAAAATTTCGGAGACAGAGAAAATCAGATTGTATTTATCGGAAAAGGATACAATCAGGAAGAAATTAAAAAGGCACTCGAAAGCTGCCTCGACGAAAAAGCAATTGCTTAGACTAAAATAATTAGGAAAGGAGGGGAAAGCCTTCCCCTGCGCCCGCACTTCGTTGCGGGCTACCCTTTCTCCTAGGGGGAAACAGCTGCGCTGTTTCCCCCTAAAACCCCATAAGGAGACTAAAAATGAAAAAGATCTTTTTAATTGCAGCAATTTTTGCAGCACTTACAACATCTGTGTTCGCTAAAACTAAAAAAGCAGACACTTCAAAAATCAAAGTAGTAACTACAATTTTCCCAGAATACGACTGGGTGCGCGAAATTGCCGGAGAATCAAAAAATGTAGAACTTACACTTTTAATTGGAAACGGAGTTGATTTACATTCATACCAGCCTTCAGTTCAAGACATCGCCAAAATTTCAAACGCCGACATTTTCATCTTCGTGGGCGGCGAAAGCGATGCATGGGTAGAAAATGCACTTAAAAATGCAACCAACAAAAATATGAAAGTTATCAACCTTATGGAAATTCTTGGCGACAAAGTAAAGCTCGAAGAAATCAAAGAAGGTATGCAGGCCGAAGAAGAGGAAGAGCACGAACATCATCACCACGAAGGCGAACACCACCACGATGATGATGAAGACGAAGAAGAGGAAGAAGAATACGATGAACACGTTTGGCTTTCTTTGCGCAATGCAAAAATCTTAAGCACAGAAATTGCAGCAGCACTTTGCCAAAAAGACAGCGCAAACGCCGCTACATACAAAGCAAACCTTGCTTCTTATACAGCAAAACTCGATGCATTGGATTCAAAATACAATTCAGCAGTTTTAAGCGCAGCTAAAAAAACAGTTCTTTTTGGCGACAGATTCCCATTCCGCTATCTTGTAGATGATTACAACATTGATTATTTTGCGGCATTCGTTGGCTGCTCAGCAGAAACAGAAGCAAGTTTTGAAACAATCATCTTCCTTTCAAAAAAGGTAGACGAACTTGGATTAAACACAGTTCTCAAAATCGAAACCGGCGATGACAAAATTGCCCGCACAATAATTCAAAACAGCAAAAATAAAAACGCAAAAATTTTAACTCTCGATTCAATTCAGTCTACAACCTTAAAACAGGCAAAATCTGGAATCACATATCTTAAGATTATGGAAGACAATCTTAAAGTAATCGAAGAAGCGTTAAAATAACCAAACAATGTCATAAATGCCCTTGTTTGATTGGCGCATTTTTACTTCGTATAAAGTGCAAAAAAAACACCGCCTTTTATAAAAAGGCGGCATATAAAAAGTAAAATTAAAAATCAGTTTGCCGCTTGCTTTTTCAAGCGGCATTTTTATCAGCAATTACATTTAAATCAGCTGATTTATACTTCAAACTGGTCAATTTGTGAGCCAATCTGATTAATAGTTTCACTTACCTTTGTCGAAATATCAATCAATTCAGAACTACTCTTATCAATCATCTTTGTATTTTCGTCCATAAGATTAATAAACGACTGCATTCGCTCAGCACTTGTTTTAAGTTTTTCAACCTGCTCAAGAATCAACTTGTTTCCTTCAGCCATTTCTTTAGAAGCAGAATTTACTTCAGAAGAACTGTCATTCATATCATGCAAAGCTTCAATAATCTGAGAAGAACCGGCTTTCTGCTCGCTCATTGCATTTTGAATAGATTGAACAAGTTCGTCGGTACTCTTAATTCCATTTTCTACAGTACTAAAGGCTGCGCTCGACTGTTTAGAAGCATCTACTACATTTTCAATAGAAGAACGGATATGTCCCAAACGTTCTCCAATAGATTTAGACTGAGTTTGCGAAGTTTCAGAAAGTTTACGAATTTCATCAGCAACTACAGAGAATCCTTTACCAGCTTCGCCCGCATGAGCCGCTTCGATTGCCGCGTTCATAGCAAGCAGGTTTGTCTGCTCGGCAATATTTGCAATTACATCGTTTGCTTCCAAAAGCAACATAGAATCAGCTTCAATCTTCAAAATCATTTCGTTTACATCAGACTGCTTTTGATAACCATCTCGTGCACTTTCTGCAAGCACATTAAATGAGCCAACCATTTTTTCAACAGTTGAAGTAACCGAATCAATATTTCCAATCATCTGTTCAACCGCGCTCGAAGCCTGCGTTACACCAGCAACCTGATTTGAAATCATCTTTTCCAAAGAAGAAATATTTGAAGCAATTTCATTTACAGCGGTAGAAGTTTCTGTAATTCCTTCTGCCTGCTCTTTTATACCAGAAGTTGTTTCAATAATACTATCTTTGATGTTTTCAATTGCATCAGCAGAAGCTTCGGTTGTCTTTGCAAGAATTTCACCGGCTGTAGAAAGCGTAATCTGAGAATTCTTAAGTTCCGAAACAATAGACTGCAATTTTTCAGTAAAGTTATTAAAGCCAATTACAATCGCACCAATTTCATTATTAGAAGAAAGTGTAATTCGTTTTGTAAGATTTGCACTTCCCGAAGCAATTTCGTTGATTGTCTGTTCAACTCTCTGCAAAGGATTAAGCAATGAGAACATTACAATTCCAGTTACAACAAGCAAAATAATTACAATTGCCAAAAAAGAAATCAACATAATGTTTCGGATTTTGTGACCGTCTGCATAAATCTGACTTTCAGAAATATTAAAACCAATGCTCCAAGGGGTATTATGAATTGGCGCATAAGTAACAAATTCTTTATGCCCGGTTCTCAAACCTCTTATCCAGCCCGAACCAATTTTGCGGGCGCACATATTTTGTGCAATTTGCTTTAAATCATTTTGATCAGAAGCTAAACCAGTTAAAAAGTTTTTCTTCATTGCATAACCATTATCAGGATACCACATTACAGTACCGTCACCAGCCAAAAGCCAGGCATTTCCGGTTTCTCCAAGCTGAATATCGCTGACCATTTTCTGAATTGTGCTCAAAGGATAAACTCCGGCAAAAATACCAAGTTTTTTTCCATTTACAATCAAAACGTGCGCAACATAAAAAATTGGTTTTTTAATGATTTCGTCCATTTTTGGATTACTAACATATTCATAGTTTCCATCAACAGCAATTGCCTTAAAAAACTCTTCGTTTCTAAAGTTTGTAACCGTGCCATTATCACGATATGCAGTTCCATCTAAAGTACAAAAATACATAGCATCAATATTTGCACTTTTAGAATCACTTTTGCTGCACATCCATTTGATGATTTGATTTGTATCCAGCGAATTACAAACATCAGCATTAACATAATAACGGATTTCGCGCATATACATATTCAAACGGTTTGTAAGCATCATAGAATATGCCTGCGCAATCTGATTACAATTTTCCGCATAACTTCTACTGGTAGATTTATTTGAATATTGAGTAATCAAAAATAACTGTCCTGCAGTAAGAACAATAAAAACCAGCGCAATTGTTGCTATTAAAACAGATATAAGACTCGTTCTTCGATTCGATTTTTTCATACACTCCCCCACTTAGTTATTCTTGGAATAGAATGCATCTAACTGCCTTTGGAATTCTGCAATGATTTTTTCCATTCCTGCCTGCTTCAAGTCACGCCTAAACTCAGCAACATATTGTTCCGGATTTGGATTTTGACCATAACAGATATTTCCCATATACTGACCATAAATATCAGCAACAGCATCAATCTCCGAACTTACATTTGATAAATCCCATACAATCTGGCTAAAAGGATAATCAATTTTGTATTTACTATAATTTTCGTTAAGTTTATCAAAAATATCCCAGGCAGTTCCTGTATTTCTTAATTCAAGATTATCATTTCGGCCCCACCAGTAATTCGTTGAAATACCATGTGAGCCAGGAACTTTTTCACGATAGCCTTGTGAATTAATTTTGTACTGAACCCCTTCAATTCCGTAATTAAAAAGATAATAACATTCCTTATCATTACGAAGTAAATCATAAACCATTAAAGCGCGCTCCGGATTTTTTGAAGCAGCAGAAACTGCCATCGCGCCATGCGTAATAGTCTGATAAACAATATTGTGCGATTCTTCTCCAAACCAGAAGAAATCAGCAGTTGCACCAGGAACATTAGTTTTTAATCTGTTATAAACATCAGAATAGAAAGTTTGCGAGTGATGCTGTTCTATTGCAGTTTTTCCTTCACAAAATTCATCGCGATTATTGCGGCCGCCTGCATTACCAGTCAAAACATCAGAAGGCCAAAAACCAGCAACATTCCATTGGCGCATAAGTTTTGCGTATTCAACAAGTTCTTTGCCCTCAAGGAAAGGCGAATAAATCAATTTTAAATTCGACCTTTTAGTTCCAAACATATTTGTAGAAGTAATACCATCAGCAATAATAAAATCACTTTTTGACTGAATATAACCTTCGGGGTGGAAAGTACTTGCAGCACCATTAGAATCCCAAGGAATTACATTTTTATTTTTCTTAGCATAAGAAAGATATTTAGTTAAATCTTCCCAACTGTGAACACCATTAAGGCCAGCTTCTTTTGCCCAGTCAACGCGGTACATAAAACCATGATTTGTCCATTGCGTATAATTATCTTCCGGGAAGAAATAAATATCACCATTTAAGCGGCAAACGTTCCAATGCTCTGGAGTAACACTCGACCAGGTTTTTGGCGCATAAGTTTTAATCATATCATCAGAAAGCGCCATAAAATTTCCAAGTCCGGCATTTTTCCATGCGTCAAGCCAGTCTGTTGCAGTTCCAATCAAATCAATAGAACCGTCTTTTTCCGCAAGTTTTAAATTATAATTAGTTTGATAGTTATTCCATGGAATATAATAGATTTCAAGCTCGGCATTAACAAGTTTAGTAAGCCTTTCATTAAGTTTTTCAAGCATTTCAGAAGTTCCGCTATGCTTGGGCTTGTCACCTGTAGTCAAGTAAGTAATAATTACATGATGATTTGCAATATCAGACTGTAAATTTTTTTGATCTTTTTTAGAACAAGATACTAAAAGCAATCCAATAAACAGAATGCTTAGCACCCTTAAGATTTTTTGCTGCATAACTACTCCATAATATATAAAATTAATATATCTTAATTTAAATGATAAATCCGAATTCCTATTTTTTCAACTTTTATTTATAGAAAAATAACAAACCGTAATAATTAGAATCCTCAAAAAAAACATCAAAAATAACGCGCAAAACACACACGCCCCAAAATCACCCGTCAAAAAATCACCCGTCAAAAAATCAAACAGCAAAAAATCAAACAGCAAATTACAAAAACAAATTACAGCCGCAACCTCGACTTTTCTTACCCGCTTTGATATATTAATCGCATGTCGCAAACAAAAAATCAAAAAACAAACGGAATAATACTTTTTGCAAAAGAGCCAGGCCCAACTTCTTTTTCTGCAATAGGAAGTGTAAAACGAGCCTTAAAAACCACAAAAGTTGGTCACACAGGAACTTTAGACAGTTTTGCACAAGGCCTTTTAGTAGTTTGCGTAGGTTCATTAACGAAACTTGCAGGAAACATCACCGCCTTTAATAAATCATATAAAGCAGTTATAAAATTTGGAGAAGAAACAGACACTCTGGAATTCACAGGCAAAACAATAAAAACAGCACCACTTCCAACTTTGCAGGAACTACAAGCCGCCGTACAAAAATTCACAGGCGACATAATGCAAACGCCGCCACTTTTTAGCGCAATACACATAAACGGCAAAAGAGCAAGCGAACTTGCCCGCGAAGGAAAAACACAAACAATTCCAGCCCGCCCGGTAACAGTTTTCAAAGCCAAAATACTTGATGTAAAACTCACAAATCAAAATCAGGTAGAATACGCACTAATTGATTTTGAAGTTTCAAAAGGAACATATATACGAAGCCTCGCCCGCGACATTGCCGAAACCTGCAACAGCGCAGCACACTTAATCGGCCTTTCCAGAACAAAAGTTGGAAGCTTTAATATAGAAGAGTCCGCAGCATTTTCGCGCCTCAAAGATTTTACAATAGAAAATTCAATCAAAACCGCACAAGAATTTTTACAAAACCAAAACACACAAAAAAAAGATGACCAAGAACTTTACAACGAAATCAAAAATCATCTGTTAGATTTAAATACACAAACAGCAAAACTTTGCGGCTTTGAGACAGCAAAAATCATAAACAGCAACGCCGAAGCAGATTTTCAAAACGGCAAAAAACTACTTTGCAAAATGTTTGAAACAGATATAAAAACGCTACCTAAAAACAGCCAGATTGCAGTTTATGGCACAGAAAATAACTTTATCGGATTAATTTTCAAAAACGAATCAGAAAAACTGTCTTATAAATTTGTAATTCAAACAGAAAAATGAAGATGAGTAATCGCGCCGGCAAGAGCGTCTGCAGCGTGATCAGGTTTAGGCTCCGTTTTAAGCCCAAGCAAAATCTTTACATATTTTTCAACAAGCGCCTTATCAGCGGCAGCAGTTCCCGTAACCGCCTGCTTAATTTGATTCGGCTGATATTCGCCAAGTTTAATATTATGCTGACTAAGACAAAGAGTCACAACGCCACGCGCTTCAGCAACACTCAAAGCCGAAGTCACATTTCGCGCAAAATAAAGCGTTTCCATTCCAGCTTCATCAGGCTTAAACTCCTCAATCACCGCGCAAAGCCTGTTATAAATAGTAAGAAGTCTCTCGCCGTGCGGCTGTTCCGCCTTTGTTGTAATACAGCCGTAACTCACCATTCGGTAACGTCCTTCGCAAAAATCAACAACACCAAAACCCGTATTAGCAAGTCCCGGATCAATTCCAATCACGCGGCGTATTTTTTTAGAGGAAACACCAGAAATTTCACTTCCCGGCAATGAGTTAAAAAGTTTATCTTTATTAATCATAATGGTGCATCCCTCACTCCGTTCGGGTCGCTATGTACGCGGTTCGCTAACGCTCAGCCGCTTCACTCGCTCACTTCGTTCGCTCGCTCCAGTGGCCAGCTCCGCCGCCGCTCCCAGCGCTTGCACTAATTACAAAATATCGTAAACGATATTTTGTAATTGACGCATTTTTACTTCGCAAAAAGTGCTAAAAAATCAAAAGTACAAAAAAAATCCGCCCTAAAAGAGCGGATTTTTATCTAAAAAGCAAAATTATGCTTCAGGTTCAAAGTCATCTGGATATTCAGCTGTGTGATATACGTTCTGAACATCATCGTTGTCTTCGAGACGGTCGATGAGGCGCTGAACTTTGCTAGCTGTATCCTTATCAACTGGAGTATAAGCATCTGGAACCATTCCTACATCAGCAGAAAGTGTTTCAAATCCTTTTTCCTGAAGAGCTTCTGCAACACCACTAAATGCATCTGGAGTTGTAGTAACAGTAATTACACCGTCTTCGTTTACAATATCATCAGCACCAGCTTCCAAAGCAACTTCCATTACTTCGTCTTCGTTTACTTTTTCAGCATCAAGCTCGATTGTACCTTTTCTCTGGAACATACGAGATACAGAACCAGAAGTTCCAAGGTTACCACCATTCTTTGCAAAAATGTTTTTAACGTCAGCAGCTGCACGGTTCTTGTTATCAGAAAGAACTTCAACCATTACAGCAACTCCGCCAGGAGCATAGCCTTCGTAGAGGTACTCTTCGTATGCTGCTCCACCGTCTTCACCAGTACCCTTTTTGATAGCACGTTCAATGTTATCTTTAGGCATGTTTGCAGCACGAGCCTTAATAATTACAGTTCTAAGACGAGGGTTAGAGTTAGGGTCTCCACCGCCCATACGTGCAGCAATAGAAATTTCCTTAATAAATTTGGTAAAAATCTTACCACGCTTTGCATCGGCCAAACCCTTTGCA
>JAGCVK010000012.1 GCA_017962415.1 Treponema sp.
AAATAAACTGTCATTCCCGCGCTTGACGCGGGAATCTGTACATCACTGTGTTGTGCAGATTGTCGGGTCAAGCCCGACAATGACATAAAAGAGGAAAAGACAATGAGTTTCAAAATTCAGACATTAAATAAAATCGCAAGCGTTGGTTTGAACCAGCTTGACCGCGATAATTATGAAATTGCTTCAGAAATTAATAATCCTGATGCTATTCTTGTTCGTTCTGCAGATATGCACGAAATGCAGCTTTCTGACAATGTAAAAGCTGTTGCACGCGCTGGTGCTGGAACAAACAATATTCCAATTCCTCAGCTTACAGAAAAAGGCGTTGTTGTATTCAACACACCAGGAGCTAACGCAAACGCTGTAAAAGAACTTGTAATTCTTTCACTTTTGCTTTCTAGCCGCCCTGTAATCGATGCTAACAAATGGGCAAAAAGTCTTTCTGGAAAAGGCGACGAGATTCCAGACCTTGCAGAAAAAGGAAAGAGCCAGTTTGTTGGTCCTGAATTGATGGGAAAAACACTTGGTGTAATTGGTCTTGGTGCAATTGGTGCTATGGTTGCTAACCTTGCCCTTCACTTTGGCATGGACGTTTGGGGTTATGACCCATTCCTTTCTGTAAACGCAGCTTTGAAGCTCGACAAGAAAGTAAAGATTGCAGAAACTTTGGACAGCCTTTATGCAAAGTGCGATTATCTTACAATCCACGTTCCACAGACAAACGACACAAAAGGAATGATTAACGCTGCTTCTATTAAAAATATGAAAGACGGTGTTAGAATCATCAATATTGCTCGTGGTGGTCTTGTAAACAATGCAGATATTATTGCAGCTCTCGACAGCGGAAAAGTAAGCGCACTTATTACAGACTTTGCTGCAGAAGAACTTTTGAATCACCCAAAGGTTGTTTGTATGCCACACTTGGGAGCTTCAACTCCAGAAGCAGAAGACAACTGTGCTATTATGGCAGCAGCTCAGCTTAAAGACTTTTTGGAAAACGGAAACATTGTAAACTCTGTAAACTTCCCAAAAACAACTACAGATAACCCTATTCCAGCTGGCGGAACACGTCTTTGTATCAGCCATAAAAACATTCCTGATACAATTTCTAAGTTCACAACAATACTTGGTGAAGCAAAGTTGAACATTTCTTCTTTCATCAACCAGGCTCGCGGTGATGTAGCTTACAACATCATTGATGTAGACGGCGTTGTAACATACGAAATTATTGCAAAATTGGCAGCTTGCGACACAGTAAACCGAGTTCGCCCAATTTTTGGATAATCAGAAAATAAACATTCCGCTTATATAAAAAAATAGAAGCGCTCAAAAAAACATCCCATGCTTACCGACAAGGTTTGCATAGGATGTTTTTATCAGATTAAGAAAATATGAAATGGTATTTTACTCTGCCCAAACCAATCCTTTTAAACCTTGAGTTTCATTTTTTAGTTTTATTACATTAAATAAATGTTCCCCAAACTTTTTTTGGTCTTTTAACTCCGTACTATAATCTTTAGAACCGACAGTATAAGTTACTGACACTGTAACAGGTTCACTTGGAATACCTTTTGTAAGATATAGAGTCTCAGAATCTTCAGGACCAATATTTAACGAATCAAAATCATACACGTCAAATTTTACACCTGTAATAACAAAATCTGAATTAGCATCATCAGCCTTTGGGGTTTTATTTTGAACTATCAGGATTGGACTATCAACTTGATTGCTACAACCAGCAAATAAAAACGCAACAAACAAAATTAAAAGAAATTTTTTCATAACTACTCCTACTTTCTATTTAATAATAAATAATATAAATTAAAATTTCAAGGTTCCAACAACAGTTGTTTCGTCATCATCATCAAGCGAATCATGATTTTTGTTTCTTGGACTTTGGCGGTCTAATTCTTTTGCATAAGCAATTTTTTCAGCACGACTTAAAAGCCCGCTGCTCTTTTTTGATTTTTCGGCAACAGAGCCAGTTTCTGCCGATTTTTTTTCTGCACGAACTTTTGAAGATGTAAGAAATGCAAAAAGGCTTCCGCAAAGTCCGCCGGCAATACAAATAATAAGGCTTATGATATTTGAACCGTTTGATAATTCAAGCACAACAAAAAGAATCATCACAAAAGCAAAAGAAAGTGGAAATTTCTTTTTTGAAAATGACATAAATGCATTCAAAAAAATCATCATACAAACAACAGGAAGCGCGCCAACTAAACTTTCTTTACAAAAACAAGCATTTAAAACGCCGGCAAAAAGTGCAGCCACAAAAATCATAATGCCAATTATAATTGAACCGTAACGCTCTTCCATTGAAGAGCCAAGCAGCATTATCAAAATCAGATTTATAAACAAAACAGAAGATTCATTTGCACCAAAAATATAAACAAAAAGCCGCAAATAACAAATCGGATTGGAAATAATAAAAGGTAAATTGCCCGCTGTTGAAGTTGGCGAAGATAAAAGTTTTGAAAATACATCGTTTTTAATCAAAAAGGAATTTAGAAGAAAGAAAAATGCGCAAATCAAAACAAAAGTAAGCGTTACCGGCGCATCATAAGATAATTTGAATTTTAAATTAATTTTTTTCCTAGCCATAAATAATATTATAGAAGAAAAGATTTTCGGGTCAAGCCGTTATTTTATGGAAAAGTGCGAACTTATGTGTTATATTATATGCTATGAGTGATTTTAGTAATCAAATATCACATTTAGGAAGCGGAATTGCTGAAGATACTTCAATTATGCCGCCGCCAGAACGAAAGGTAATTTTTTACAACGATGATTTTACCACAATGGAATTTGTTGTGGACGTTCTGGTTTCTATTTTCAATAAGACTCACAGCGAAGCCGAAAAGCTGATGCAATCAGTTCATAAAGAAGGCTATTCGGTTATTGGAGTTTACACTTACGACATTGCAGTTTCACGCCAGCATCTTACAATTGCAGCTGCGAGAAAAAACGGATTTCCGTTGAGGGTAGAAATTGAGTAATCAGGATAAGCCGCAGGGAAACGTAAAACAAATGAAGGTAAGCGCAATGCTCAGCCGGATTTTGTCGGAATCGCTTCTTGTTGCAAAAGATTTTCATCACGAATTTTTCACTTCGGAGCATGTTCTTGCTACTGCTATTAAAGATGAATTTGTAGAGCAATTGCTTGAAAATAGCGGAGCAAACACCAAAGAACTTAAAAACGAAGTAAATAATTTTCTTGCAACAAAACTTCCGGTAATTTCGTCTGCTGCGAATCCTGAAATTATTAAGGCACCAATTGAATCCGCCGGCTTTCAGGCTATGATGAATCGTGCAGTTTTGCACTGCGTTTCAAGCGATTCAGATATGATTGACATAACTGATATTCTTATCAGTATGTTTGATGAAAACAAAAATTACAGTTCATACTTTTTGCGAATAAGCGGAGTTGAACGCCTTAAATTGCTTGAAAATATCACAAAAGTTCGTCCGCCAAAAAGAGGACTTCAGCCGCAAAATCAGCCAACTCCAGATATGCTTGGCTCGAATAACGGCGGCGGCTTAAAGCGATTTGCCGTGAATATGACGGAACTTGCAGCAAAAGGCGCTTATGATGTTCTTGTTGGCCGCGAAGCAGAAATTGAACGAACAATTCAGATTCTTTGCCGGCGCTCAAAAAATAATCCGCTTCATGTTGGAGATGCCGGAGTTGGAAAAACTGCGATTACGCAAGGCCTGGCTCAGCGAATTGTAAACGGCCAGGTTCCAGATTTGCTAAAAGGCTACACAGTTTATTCGCTTGATATTGGACTTTTGCTTGCAGGTTCTAAATTCCGCGGCGATTTTGAAGAGCGACTTCATTCTGTTATTGATGAATTAAAAGAAAAGAAAAAATCAATTTTGTTTATTGATGAAATTCATATGATTATGGGCGCAGGCTCAAACGGCTCAACTCCGGTTGATGCAGCCAATCTTTTAAAACCTGTTCTTGCAACTGGCGAAGTTAAATTTATTGGCTCAACCACTTTTGAAGAATATTCTAAAAACTTTGAAAAAGACCGCGCGCTTGCCCGCCGCTTCCAAAAAATTGATATTTTGGAGCCAACGGCTCAAGAAACGGTGCAAATTATTAAAGGGCTGCTTCCGAAATTTGAAAAGCACCACAACGCTGTTTATTCTGAAGGCGCTGTTGAAGAGGCTGTTAAACTTTCTGTTCAGTTTTTGCCTGACCGCCGCCTTCCTGATAAGGCAATTGATATTATTGATGAAGCCGGCTCATACCAGCATATTTTAAAGAGCGGCGGCTTTAGCGGCCGGCCAGTTACACGGCCCGGAGCAGTTTCACACCCAGGACTTATTGCAATTGCACCAAATCCGGCGCGCATTACAACTGATGTGATTCGCCGCGTTACGTCCCGCATTGCAAAAGTGCCGTTAAACTCACTTCGCGGCGATGAAAAAGACGCGCTGCGTACAATCGAACAATCCCTCGCCCAAAATATTTTCGGCCAAAGTGCAGCTGTTGAAATTCTCGGCAAAGCTGTAAAGCGCGCTCGCGCCGGCTTCCGCAGCCCTGAAAAACCCGAAGCCTGCTACCTTTTTGTTGGCCCAACGGGCTGCGGCAAAACCGAGCTCGCCAAGGAACTCGCAAAAATGCTAAAAGAGCCGCTGCTCCGCTACGATATGAGCGAGTATCAGGAAAAACACACGGTAAGCCGCCTGGTTGGTTCACCGCCGGGTTACGTTGGCTTTGAAGAAGGCGGCCAGCTTGTAAAAGATGTGCGCAAAAATCCGCGCGCCGTTATTCTTTTTGACGAAATTGAAAAGGCAAACGAAGATATTTATAACGTTCTCCTTCAGGTTATGGATTACGGCCAGCTTACAGATAATCAAGGCCGCAAAGCAGATTTCCGTTCGTGCATTATTATTATGACAAGTAATGCCGGCGCCCGCGATCTTGAAAAGGCGAACATTGGTTTTGGCGAACAAACTCCGGCCAATATGCAGGCTTCGTTAAATGACGCTGTGAGCCGCGAATTCCCGCCGGAATTTAGAAACCGGCTTGACGCAGTAATTCCATTCAATTATCTGGATATGGAAGTTGCAAAACAGGTTTGCCGCAAAGAAATCAACAAACTCACACTTCGTTTACGCGAAAAAAAAGTTCACCTTTCTGTTTCAGAAAATTGTATTGAATATCTTACTGAAAAAGGTTATTCAAAAGAATTTGGAGCCAGAAACATTGCCCGAACTATCGAAGAAGAAATTGCCAATAATCTTGTTGACGAAGTTCTTTTTGGAAAACTCGAAAAAGGCGGCGCTGTTACAGCTGATTATATAAAATCAAACAGTTCTAAAAACTCAAAAAATTCAAAAAACGGTATAACTTTCATTTATGGAAAAAAACACAATTAGGCTCATAAAGTGGACGTGCCTCATTTTTTCATTTATTGCCTTGCTCATTTTTACCATAGTTTTTTACACCGCAATTGTTTTGTCCAGAAACAAACTTCAATCTCAAAATGATTATAATCCTGATGATACTTGTCTTTACCATATTATTATTACGGGAACTTACGAAAATCAAACTTTTTTGCGCCAGCTTTATAACGGGGCTTCTAAATTAGCTGATTCTTATAATGCCGTTGTTGAGCTTGTTGTTCCTAAATCACAAGCGGACACAACTTCGATTCAAAACCTTTTGGATTACGGCTCTTTTTTAAATGCCGACGGAATTATTGCTTACATTGATTCTCAAGACGAAGCTCCAATTCTTTTGCGAAGAAATGATGATCCTGTAATTCCTTTGATTACAACAGGCCAGTTTTCTGCAAACCTTCCGCAAATTTCTTTTATTGGAACAAACAACTGGGAACTTGGAAAAAAAATTGCCGACGAAACGCTAAACTTTCTTCCACGCGGCGGAAATGTTTTTATAATTAGTGATTCAACTGCAATTAATTCAAACAATCTGATTAGCAGCCTGCAATTGAGTCTTCAAGAAAAATCAAATATCCGCTCGTCTGTTATTGGAAAACTTTCTAACGATTTTGTAATGCCAAAACGCAGCAATGTTTTTATCTGTCTTACAGAAGATGATACGATTCTTGCGGCGCAAAATCTTGCCGAACGTTATTCTATGGAAGATTATAATCTGATTGGTTTTGGCGGAAACGAAGTTTGCCAGCTTTATCTTCAAAATGGCTGGATAAGCGAACTTGTTTCTCTCGACCCGGAAAAAATTGGCGAAGTTGCAATTCGCGAACTTTTTGAATACCGCACAAAAGGCTATGCAAACAGTTATGTTACCGCCGACGTAAAAATTACGCGAGGTAACTTATGAAATTTAATCCGGTAAATTACATAAGAAGCAAAAGCCTTCGCTGGCGAATTATGAGCTGCATTGGAATTGCAATTTTAATGCTCGCTTTAAGCATCATAATGACAATGCGGCTTTCTTATATCGCAATGAACAATCTTGGAGATTCCTATAAATCAAACTCCGAACTTACGCATTTTTCGCAAGCTGTTGAAGCAACCGAAAAAGCTATGGAAAATTATGTAACTTACCGCACTTTTGAAAGTATTGATGCTTATTTTAATTCCCGCACAAAAGTAGAAGCCTTTTACAACTCTTTGCAAAACTTTCCTTCACGGAACGAAGTTACGCAAAAAGAATATATTGTTCATCAGCTTACAGAAGCGTTTCTTTTTTACGGAAATCTTGCAATTTCTGCACGCCGCGCAAACAACGAAGAAGAACTTTCGACTCAATATTCGCACGCAATGGCCAGCTACAATTATCTGACTTCGCAGATTCTTGAGTTAAACAATTTGCGACTTAAGCAAAATGCAGAGCGCTACGACCAGAATCATCATAGAATTGTTCTTACAAACACACTCAGCATAGTTTTCTTTTTAGTTTTTTCCATTTTGATTTTCTTTGTGCTTTACATCACAATTACTTCGATTATGGAACCGCTTGTTGAAATTTCGGAAGTTGCACACAAAGTTGCACGCCGCAATTTTGACGTTCCGCTTTTTAACCGCGAATCAAACGACGAAATTGGAAACATTTGCAAAGCCTTTGACAGAATGATTATCAGCATTCGTGAATACATCGACACAATTTGGGAAAAAGCCCGCACAGAAGCAGAACTTAAAGAAAAAGAAATCGAAATGCAGGCGCTTTACACAGACGCGCAGCTTCGAGCGCTTCAAAATCAGATAAATCCGCATTTTTTGTTTAACACGCTAAACACCGGCGCTCAGCTTGCAATGATGGAAAACGCCGACAAAACCTGTTTTTTTATTGAACAGGTTGCAGATTTTTTCCGTTACAATATTCAGCAGCAAAAGCGCACAGTTTCAATTGACGAAGAACTTGGTTTAGTAGATAATTTTGTTTACATTATGAAAGTTCGCTTTGGAAACCGCCTTGAATTTACAAAGGAGATTCCCGAAGGCAGTTTTCCTCAACAGATTCCTTCTATGACTTTACAGCCGCTTGTAGAAAACTGCATAAAACACGGACTAAAAAATTCAAAAGGTAAAGTACATCTAAAAGTTGCGGTTGAAGAAAAATTCATAAACATAAGCGTTTCTGATAACGGCGAAGGTATGCCTGAAAAAACTCGCGAAGCTGTTTTTCAAGCGGTTACTTCCGGCACAACAAGACTTCCTTCGGAAATGCTTGATGATAATTCTACTCATAACGGAACAGGGCTTATAAGCGTATTTCTTCGTCTTCAGTTGCAGTTTCATCGTACTGACCTTTTTGATATTACAGCCGATGATAATGGCGAAGGCACAAAATTTATAATCAGGGTTCCAAAACATGTTTAATATTTTAGTAACTGATGACGAACAAATTGTAATTGATTCTCTTTCTTTCATAATCAGCAAAAATTTTGCCGAAGATGCAAAAGTTTTTACGGCGCTTTCTGGAACTGAAGCTATTGAAATCGTAATGAAAGAAAATATCGACATTATTTTTATGGATATTAATATGCCAGGCTTAACCGGGCTCGAAACTGTAAACGTAATCACAAAACTTAAGCCAAATATTGTATTTGTGATTTTAAGTGCGTTCGACAGATTTCAATACGCGCAGGAAGCAATTAATCTTGGAGCGTACAAATACATCACAAAACCTGTAAACCGCAATGTTGTAATTGAAACAATTCGCGGCGCTATGAAACTTGTTGAAGAAAAACAGGGCAAACTCAGCGCCGACAGAGAACTTCACAAAAAGCTCGACCTTGTTTCGCCAATGGTTGAAAATGATTTTATTTACGCCTGCATTTTCAATAATGACAAAACGCTCGACCTTTCTTCTTATCTTGAATATTTTAATCTTTCTGAAAATCCTTGGGTTTTCTGTTGTTTTGAATTTCCAAACATTAATTCTGAAAATCAATATAAAACTTACCTGAAAATTCACGAACTTTTGAACACGGAACACCGCTGCCTTGTAAGTTCTTTTATGCTGAATAGAATTGCCGTATTTTTCCCGATTTTTTCGCAAGCTCCAGATTATCAGGAAATTAAGGAACAAATCAAAAAGTTTTACACAATGCTAAGCTACAATATTACAGCGGGAATTCGAGCCGGAGTTAGTACAATTCAAAGTGATAAAACTATGCTTCAGGCTTCTTACAGCGAAGCGCTTTCTGCATTGAACAAAACAAGCCAAAATGGCGGGCTTCTTTTTGCTGGCGTACAAACTCAAGAAAGCACAAGGCGCCACAACAACGCTTCTGAATTTAAAAAGCAGCTTTTAAGCAAACTTTCCTGCGGCGACACAAACGGCGTAAAAACCTTTCTTGAACTTTATACTTCTGAAGTAATAACTTCTGAATTGCCGCTCGATAAAATCAAAAATTCGTTTTTTGAAATTATTGTAACGGCAAATAATCTTACCCGCGAAATCAACAAAGATTTTGTAAGCGAATCTTTTGATAATTCGTTTTCAATTTTAAGCGCCGAAGATGACATCAATCTGATTAAAGAATTTACGCAGAAATTTTTGATTGAATGTACAACGGCAATCACAAGCGTAAAAAAGACCGAAATTCATCCTGTTATAAAAAAGGTTTGCGATTATATTGATGAAAATCTTGCGCAGGATATTTCGCTGGAGCAGGCCGCCGATTTTGCAGGCGTAAGTTCTTTCTATTTAAGTAAACTTTTTAAGGAAGAAAAAGGCGAAACGTACATCAATTTTATTTCTGATAAGCGACTCGAAAAATCGCGCCAATTGCTCGAAGAAACTGAACTTTCTATAAAAGAAATTACCGCAAAAGTTGGCTACAATGACCAGAATTATTTCAGCCGAATTTTTAAGAACAAATACGGTCTTTCGCCAAAAGAATATCGAAAAGTAAACTAAAGGATTCAAAAATGAAAAATCGTAAAATCAAAAAAGTAATTTTCGTGCTTGCTGTAATTTTGGCCTTTGGCTCTTGTAAAAAAAACGAGCAGGTTGAAAAGGTTCGTTACCGCTCGCCTTCTCCTTCGTTTTCAAATCAGCTGACTATTGGGTTTTCGATTGATACGCTGGCTATTGAACGCTGGCAGCGCGATCTCGATGTTTTTATTAACAAGGTGAAAGAAATGGGCGCGGACGTTATTGTTCAAAATGCCGGAAACGACATCGAAGAACAAAAACGCCAGTTAATGTATCTTTTGGAACGAAATGTAGACGCGGTTGTTGTGCTTCCAAAAGACGCTTCTGCAATTTCAGAAAGCATTCAAAAATTAAGGGCAAAAGGAATTCCGGTTATTTCCTACGACAGACTCATTCTTAATGCTGATATTAATCTTTATCTTACTATCGACAGCGAAAAAGTTGGCGAATATATGGCTTCGGAAATGCTTCGCCGCACTAGTGGCGAAAACTGGTATTGTATTTTGGGCCCGGAAGAAGATTATAATATGACGCTTATTATGGAAGGTTTGAACAGAATTTTGCGTACAACTTCCGTTCACATAAATCATATTTTTTACACAGATGGCTGGAATTACGACCTTTCTCATAAAGAAATGGTTAGAATTCTTCAAAACGAAGTTATTCCCGACGCTATTATCTGCGGAAATGATGCGGTTGCAGCAAGTGTAATTCAAGCAGCAAACCGTTACTTTCCAGAAACTCACATTCCTATTTGCGGCCAGGACGCTGATATTCTTGCCTGCCAGTATATTGTCCAAGATAAGCAGGAATTTACTATTTATAAGCCTATTATCCAACTTGCAGAACTTGCAGCCGAATGCGCAGTTCATCTTGCCAAAAAAGAAGATATTGAAGAAAACCGTTTTCGAGTCAGGCCTATAAATAACGGCTACGCTGATATTCTTTCTATTTGGCTTGAGCCAACTTACGTTGATAAATACAATATTGATAAGGTGATTATTGATTCGGGCTTTCACAGCGCCGCTTCGGTTTATAAAAATTAGCATTATTTTGCTTCAAAATTAGCACAATTTAAATAGCAAAATAATACAGATTTATACATAAAACTCACATCTTTTTACGTTCGGTAAATCAGAAAATACCAAAAATTTGAAGATTTTAGAAAAATTCTTTACTCCTATATGTTATATACTCAAACAATGAAAAATGGGTCGTTGACTCAAATAAAAAAAAATTAGGAGTGTATTTTCGTATGAAAAAAATCTTAGTTGTTCTTCTTGCCGCTGCAGCAATGTTTATTACAAGCTGTAGTTCTGGAGCTGTTTCCAGCACAAAAGTTGGTGTATCAATGCCTACTAAAGACCTTCAGAGATGGAATCAGGACGGTTCTAACATGAAGGCTCAGCTTGAAAAAGCTGGCTACACAGTAGACCTTCAGTTCGCAGCAAATGATATCAACACACAGGTATCACAGATTGAAAACATGATTACTGGAAAATGTAAAGTTCTCGTAATCGCAGCTATCGATGGATCTGCTCTTACAAACGTTCTTGAAACAGCAAGAAAGAAGCAGATTAAAGTTATCGCTTATGACCGCCTTATCATGAACTCAAAGGCAGTTTCTTACTATGCTACATTCGATAACTACAAAGTAGGTACAATCCAGGGTGATTACCTTGTAGAAAAATTGAACCTTAAGACTCGTACAGCTGACAATCCAGTTTACATGGAATTCTTCACTGGTGACCCAGGTGACAACAACATCAACTTCTTCTTTGGTGGTGCTATGGACGTTCTTAAGCCATATCTCGACAAAGGTGTAATTGTATGTAAATCTGGTCAGACAGAAAAAGCTCAGGCTGCTACTTTGAACTGGTCAACAGAAGAAGCTCAGAAGAGAATGGAAAACCTTATCACATCTAACAAGTATAGTCCAAAGGGACAGAAGCTCGACGCTGTTTACTGTTCAAATGACTCTACAGCTAACGGTGTAACAAACGCTCTTAAATCAGCTGGTTACAACGCAAGCAACTTCCCAATCATTACTGGTCAGGACTGTGATATCGTATCTGTAAAGAATATGCTTGAAGGAACTCAGGCTATGTCTATCTTCAAGGATACTCGTACTCTTGCTTCAAAAGTTGTTGAAATGGTTGATGCTATCATGAAGGGTTCAAATCCACCTGTAAATGATACAAATACTTATGACAACGGAACAGGAATTATTCCTTCATTCCTTTGTGAGCCAGTTTACGGTTCTAAAGAAAACTACAAAGCATTGCTGATCGATTCTGGATACTACACAGAAGCTCAGCTCAGATAGTCCTATGAATTAGGAAATCGGAATGCACAATGAGGAAGTTTATCCAACTTATGCATTCCGATTTTTTTAACCAAAAAGTTATTTTCTTAATTCATAATTCATAATTCTAAATTATAAAGAGGGGTTCCAATGGCTAAGACATTATTGGAAATGAAAAATATCACCAAGTTATTTCCGGGTGTAAAAGCGCTTGATAACGTAAATCTTACTGTAGAAGAAGGCGAGATTCATGCTATTTGTGGCGAAAACGGTGCCGGAAAATCAACTTTGATGAATGTTCTGAGCGGTATTTATCCTTATGGATCTTACACAGGCGACATTGTATATGACGGTGAAATCTGTAAGTTCCAAACAATCAGGGACAGCGAGGCAAAAGGTATTGTAATCATTCATCAGGAGCTCGCACTTGTTCCACTTCTAACAATTGGTGAAAATATGTTCCTCGGAAACGAACGAGGATCTAAAGCAAAAATCAACTGGTCAGAAACTTTTGATAAAGCTGATGAACTTTTAAGAATGGTTGGTCTTAAAGATTCATCTAAAACCTTAATTAAGGATATCGGCGTAGGTAAACAGCAGCTTGTAGAAATTGCAAAAGCTCTAGGAAAACACGTAAGACTTCTTATTCTCGATGAACCTACAGCCTCTTTGAACGATACTGAAGCAAAACATCTTCTTGACCTGCTTCTTGAGTTCAAAAAACAGGGAATGACTTCTATCATTATTTCACATAAATTGAATGAAGTTTCTTATGTAGCTGATAAAATTACTGTTATTCGTGACGGTACATCTATCACTTCCCTTGATAAAAAGAAAGATAATTTTACTGAAGATACAATTATTTCGGCTATGGTTGGCCGCAGTCTTACAGACCGATTCCCAAAACGTGAATCTCACGTTGGCGAAATCTGTTTTGAAGTAAAGAATTGGTGTGTAGATCACCCTGTATTTGACGGAATCAAAGTTTGCGATAACATCAACTTCAATCTCCGACGTGGTGAAGTTCTTGGTATTTCAGGACTTATGGGTGCCGGACGTACAGAACTTGCAATGAGTATTTTTGGTCATTCTTATGGTACAAATATACATGGAAAGATTTTTATGAACGGAAAAGAAGTTTCTTTCCCGAACGTAAAATCTGCAATTAAAGCTGGTCTTGCTTATGTAACAGAAGACCGCAAAGGTAACGGTTTGATTCTTACAGAATCTATTTGTAAAAATACAACCGCTGCAAAGCCTGAAAAAATTTCTAAGCATTTTATTCTGGATTTTGACAAAGAACGACAGTTTTCTGAACAGATGGCAAAAGATATGCACACAAAGTGCGCTACTGTAATGGAAGATGTTGGAAATCTTTCTGGTGGAAACATGCAGAAAGTATTGCTCGGAAAATGGCTTTTTGCTGAGCCGGAAATTCTGATTCTTGATGAACCTACACGAGGAATCGACGTTGGTGCTAAGTATGAAATTTACTGTATCATCAACAAAATGGTTTCTGAAGGCAAATCTGTAATTATGATTTCTTCGGAAATGCCTGAAATTCTTGGTATGTGCGACCGCATTTACGTTATGAACGAAGGTAAAATGATTGCAGAAATGGACGGAAAAACTGCAACTCAGGAAAAGATTATGACTGAGATTATCAATTCTGGTAAAAAAGGTAATTTAGGAGAATAACAATGAAAGAAAATAATTTAGCTGTAGCTGCAAAAGTTAAAACAGAATCTAAAACTGTTGAAAACTTGAAAGCCTTTTTTAAAGGCAAAACAATGTTTGTAATTCTTGTAGGCGTAATGATTTTGTTTGAAATTCTTATTAGAATTGTAAGCCATGGTGAAAAAGCTCTTTTCACACCTGCAAATATCACAAACATCATCAGACAGAATGCTTATGTAGCAATTCTTGCAACTGGTATGCTTTTGTGTATTCTTACTGGTGGTAACATCGATTTGTCTATTGGTTCTGTAGTTGCACTTGTTGGTGCTATTGCGGGTGTATTCATTAAAAATTGGGAAATGCCAATCGGAACTGCTATTTTCCTTTGTTTGCTTCTTGGTACTTTGATTGGTGCGTTCCACGGTTTCTTTATTGCGTTTATTCACATTCCGCCGTTTATTACAACACTTGCTGGTATGCTTTTGTGGCGTGGTGTAACAAACATCGTACTTCAGGGAAAACCTATTTCTCCATTCCCACCAAAATACTTGAATCTTTTTGAAAGTTTCATTCCTTCTTCGGAAAAAATGTCCGAAAAACTTGGTGAAATAGCTGTAATGGGCGAATTTTATGATAAGTTTACATTAATCGTTACTTTATCAATCACTTTGATTTGTATTTTGATTTATATTGGTCTTGAAATCTTCAGCCGCAATAAGAAAATCAAAAACAACTATTCAGTTCCTGCAAAAGGTTCATTCATTATTAGACTTACAATCCTTTCAGTTGTAATTTTGCTTCTTGGAATGTTCCTTGCATTCGACCGCGGTCTTCCTGTAATTCTTATTCTTCTTGGAGTAATTATTGCAATCTATTCATATTTCACACAGAATACAGTTCCTGGACGCTACCTCTACGCAATTGGTGGTAACGAAAAAGCTGCTCGTCTTTCTGGTGTTGATACAAAGAAAGTAATGTTCTTTGCTTATACAAACATGGGATTCATTTCAGCTGTTGCTGCCCTTGTAACAATTGCACGTTTGAATTCTGCACAGCCAACTGGTGGTACAAACTATGAAATGGACGCTATCGCATCTTGTTTCATTGGTGGTGCTTCAGCTTACGGTGGAACTGGTACTGTTTCTGGTGCTGTTGTTGGTGCTGTATTCATGGGTGTATTGAACAATGGTATGTCTATTCTTGGTGTTGACCAGAACTGGCAGAAAGCTGTAAAAGGTCTGGTACTTTTGGCTGCTGTAATCTTTGACGTTGTTTCAAAGAGAAAGAAGTCTAGTAAATAAAAACACATAACTTAAAAGTTTCATAATTCCTTCATTAAACTTTACCGCCGCAATGCTTACATTGCGGCGGTTTTTTGTTATAATAAGATTATGACTAAATTCGAGTTATTTGCAGAACTATATAAATTGTACGGTGCAGTAAGTCGCGCGCGCGGAGTTTTTTTGTATACTAAAAAAGGTGTGCGGCTTACTGATTTATATCAGGAAGAAGGCCGGGCAATTCTTGGCTGGGAAGGCGGAAGTGCTTTTACAATGTTTAAGAATGTTCTTTCGCGCGGACTTACCGGCAGTTTTATTTGCGAAGATTCTTCGAGACTTCAAAAAGCTGTTTCTAAACTTCTTGATTCTGAAAGAGTTATTTTATGCTTTGAAAATAAAACTGCCGCTATGGAAGCCGGCTTATTTTGTTCGCAAAACGGCACAAGTGTTTACCGGCCTTGGAATCCGATGTATGAGACGGTAAATATAAGCGAAATCGACTGCGTTATTCTAACGCCACCACTCGCCTGGTCAGAGCAGAACACAATTCTTGCTATAAAATCTAACCTTATTGCAGAAAAACCTGAATTAATCAAACAGATTCGCGGCACTATAAACCTTCCTTTTGCGCTTGAAGTTGCTTACACTCGCGCTATTTTCAATCTAATAAAAGCACTTCAAGAGCGCCAGGAAAAACATTGGTTCATTTATGATACTATCCTTACAAAATATTGGGAAAGAAAAGGCCCGTATCTTTATCCAAAACTTCCAAAAGAAAAATACAATGATTTTATAATTCATTGTCTGAACTGCGGAATTGTAATCAGCCCGGATTATAACAATCCTTCAATTGTTCCGTTTGGAGCCGAGCGTGGCGTTTTCACAAAATTAAAAAACTCACCTTTTGAGTATTAAACGTCGAAAATAGCATAAGAGCAGGTTTTTATGGATTCAAATATTGTATTATTTATAATCAAGCTAATCTCAGGCGGAATTGTAGCCTTTCTTTCTATTCTTTTGATGTCAAAAATCAGAACAGCTGCCTGGGCATTTATGGTTGCAGGATTCTTACTTTCTTACGCTGCCTTAATTTACAATCTTTTGATTGAACTTGGCGTTTTAACACAAACTAATTTTGCAATTAATGGAGTTCCAATTTCTTCGCTTATCTGGGCAATAATACCTTCATTATGCTTTTTTATTGCGCTGATTTTGATGCTTCTAAAAAAATAAGGAATTAAAAAAAATGACACACATTGATGAATACTGGAATAAATTTATAAAAGAAACTGGCCGAAGTGAAGAAGACCGCTGCGCCGGCGACCTGTCTTTTGAGGCAAGGGGGTTTGTTGGCGATGAACTGATTACATTGGTTCTCACCGAAAAGAAAAAAGCATTTTTTTCAAGCTGGGCGACATATTCTATAGACCAGGAACCGCTGCCAGTTTCTGGAGAACTTTACGTTGTTTTAGACCGGGCAAACAATCCGCGCTGCGTTATTGAAACCCAAAGTGTACAAATTGTTCCTTTTAATGAAGTAACTTGGGAAATGGCGAGCCTAGAAGGTGAAGACGAAAATCTTGTCCAATGGAAAGAACGCAAACAAGAATATCTTGAAGACGAAGGCGCCGTTTTAGGTTTTGAATTTAGCCCTGATATTAAGCTGGTTTTTCAAACTTTTAAAGTAGTTTATAAATAAGGTATATTTTATGAAAAAACTTCTTATCTTAATTTCAACAGCTTTAATGGCGATTTTGCCGCTTTGCGCAGAAGAAAGTTTATTCAGCTTTTCGGCAGGAATCTCTTCTGGATTTCCAATTTACGGAAAAGATTCTACAATTTCAACCGGAAGCGAAATATCAAATGGCAACCGCGTAATTATTGGAACAACCGCTGCAATCAACTTAAACCCTATAAAACACGTTTCTTTCTATTTGGGAAATGATTTACTTTGGGACACAACCTGGAACGCGTCCGAAAAATCGCAAAAGTTACACGTTTCATTTCCGCTCGGAATTAAGATTTATCCTGGAATTGGCGGTTTAAACTGCGGCCTCGCTTACACACTTGGTTTTCGTTATGACAATATAAAAACTGATGAAGCCGGCGAACATAACGATTCAACTCCATGGGGGAATGGATTTAAGATTCAGGTTGAATATAATTTTGCACACGAAGGAAGTTCAAAATATTTACCGTCAATTGGCACATATTGGAATCTTATGCCGCGCGGCAATAACAGTTATGATAATTTGATAGTTCTTTATATTTCTGCAAATTTCTAAATAAAAAAAAGTACAAAAAAAAACGGAGATTTATTAAAATCTCCGCTTTGTCGGCAAGCAAAACTTGCCTCTGAGCCATTTTTTCGAAGAACCTAAAACGATTCTTCGATTTTAAGCTTATCTTGCATACTCCACAATTCGTGTTTCGCGAATCATTGTAAGTCTTATTCTTCCCGGATAGCGTAAATCACTTTCAATCTGCTTTGCAATGCTTCTTGCAAGTTCTTTTACATCACCATCGGCAATTTTTTCGTTGTTTACAAGAATGCGAAGTTCGCGGCCGGCTTGAATTGCATAAGCCTTTTCAACACCGTTGAAACTTTCGGCAATTGCTTCAAGATTTTCAAGTCTCTTAACATAATTGTCAATGGTTTCGCGGCGAGCACCAGGTCGCGCAGCAGAAATAGCATCTGCAATCTGAACAACAACAGCTTCAAGCGATTCTGTTGGAACGTCGTTGTGGTGAGCTGCAATTGCATTAATAACAACTGAAGTCTCGCCCATTTTACGAGCCATTTCAGCACCAACTTCTGCGTGGTTCTGATCGCTGTCTGTTTCAGCTCCCTTACCAATATCATGAAGAATAGCTGCACGTTTTGCAACTTCGCGGTCTGCTCCAATTTCAGCAGCAATCATACTTGCAGCCATTGCAACTTCTTTAGAATGATAAAGAACATTCTGTCCGTAACTTGTGCGGAAATAAAGGCGTCCAAGAGCTCGAATTCCGTCGGTATTCATATTGTGAATTCCGAGATCGAACAAAGCACGCTCACCTTCTTCATAAATCTTATTCTGAATTTCGTGAGTAACCTTTTGAACAATTTCTTCGATACGCGCTGGATGAATGCGACCATCAGAAATTAAGCGTTCAAGAGATTCCTTTGCAATTTCCTTGCGAACAGGATCAAAACAAGAAATAACAACAGCTTCAGGAGTATCATCAATAATAATATCAACACCAGTAAGAGTTTCGAGAGTACGAATATTTCGACCTTCGCGGCCAATAATTCGACCTTTCATTTCATCACTCGGAAGTGAAACAGTTGCAACAGTAATGTCGCTTGTTGTTTCCGGAGCAATTCTCTGAATTGTTGTTACAAGAATATCTTTAGCCTTCTTTTCGGCAGTAAGCTGAGCCTCTTGTTCAATTTTATTGATAAGAGCCTGAGCATCATGGCGAGCTTCGTTTTCAAGATTCTTGATAATCAAATCTTTTGCTTCCTGCTGAGAAAGCCCCGAAATCTTTTCAAGTTCCTGTCTATAAAGCTCTTCCTGTTTTGAAAGCTCTTCTTCCTTTTTTACCATTGCAGCTTTTTTATCTGCAAGTTCCTTTTCATTTTTTTCAAATTCCGCTGCACGCTGATCAAGAAGTTCCTCTTTTTTATTTACTCTTGCTTCAAAGCGCTGCACTTCGGCTCTGCGTTCACGGTTTTCCCGCTCCTGCTGATTTCGTTCACGAATGAGCTCATCTTTTGCATTTAACAAAATTTCTTTTTTCTGTGCTTCTGCTTCTCTAATTGCGTCCTGTTTTACACGTTCTGCTTTCTGCTCAGAAGCTGTTAATTGAAATCTGGCATAAATCCAGCGAATAATCCATCCAAGAACAATTCCAGCAACAGGGAGAACTATGTACAACACGATGTTCATACTTCACTCCTATTGTAAATTTTTAGAATAGTTCAATTTTCATAATACTATAAGTAGAGTCTGTTGTCAAATTGAAATTTAAGAGGGTCGGCAAGCACAGCTTGCCTCTGAGGCAGAACGAGCGATAATCCTAAAACGACCCTGTCGGCTCGTTTTTTAACGGATTTTCGATTGTAGCCTACATACTGAAATCTTTTCCAAGATAAATTTCGCGGGCAACTTCGCTATCCAAAATCTGTTGTTTTGAACCTTGCGTCATAATAGTTCCCTGATTTATAATAATTGCCCGGTCTGTGATTTCGAGAGTATCACGAACGTTGTGGTCTGTAATAAGAATTCCAATTCCGCGTTTAGCAAGAAGACGAATCATACTTTTTATATCAGCTACAGCAATCGGGTCGATTCCGGCGAAAGGTTCATCAAGCAAAAGAAATTTTGGGTCCATAGCAAGAGAACGTGCAATTTCTGTACGGCGACGTTCACCGCCCGAAAGTGTAAAAGCCTTTTGTTTTCTGATTCTTCCAATAGAAAATTCTTCGATTAAAGATTCAAGACGATATTTTCGCTCTTCATTTGTTAAGTCTTTGCGGGTTTCCAAAATTGACCAGATATTTTCTTCTACAGTAAATTTGCGAAAAACAGAAGGCTCCTGCGGAAGATAGGTAATTCCAAGCCGCGCGCGTTTGTACATTGGAAGCCCAGTTAAACATTGATCATCGAGAAAAACATCGCCAGCTGTAGGTTTGTAAAAGCCAACAACCATATAAAATGTAGTAGTTTTTCCAGCACCGTTTGGCCCCAAAAGTCCTAAAACTTCACCCATTTGCATTGAAAATTCAACGCCGCGAACAACCTTTTTGTGCCCAAACTGTTTATAAAGGCTCGAAACACGCAAAATATGGTTTTGAGTTTGCAAAGAAGATGCTTTTATTTTGTTTTCATTAGTTTCAGTATTTTCCATTTTCATTCTCATTTTCAGAAGTTTGAGTTTCTTCAGATTTTTCTGAATCATCAGAATTAGCAGAAGCCTCTTTAGCTTGAGTGTCATCTGAATCTTCTACAGTTTTTGTATCGGTAACTTTACCTTTTACATTTCCGCCAAGCGTAATATCCTGCGTATTCATATCAAAAGTAATGTACTGAGCGCGAAAAACATCATCTTTTTGATTTACCAGCGCATTTCCCGAAAGTTCAAGTATTTGTCTTGCTTTGTAATAAACTGCATAAGAACTTGAACACACATTTTCTTTTTGCGTAAGTTTTATTTGAATCTGAAGAATCGCGGTTTCTTTTTTCTGATTATATTCTATAATCTGCGCTTCGGCCTTAACATCATTATCTTTATCAGTTAGATTAACATTGCCTTTTAAAACTGCAACCTTTGTAATTCGGTCATATTCCAAAGAATCGCAGGTAAAATCCATATTTGATTCGAGATTTTTTCCTGCAATATTGCCGCTCGCTTTGATATAACGAAAATCATCGCCGGAAAGTTCAAGTTCATCGGCTTGAATTTCCATTGTGCCGGTGCGAACGTAAGCGTTGCCCGAAAGTTTTGTTGCAGTATTTTTGCTTCCAGCCTGGCCGGTCATTCGGTTTGCAGAAAAAATGATTTTTTCAGCAAAACTTTGCGAAATCAAAAAGAGCGAAATCAAAAATAATGCAATTTTCACTTTATTGTTCATTTTCGCCAGCCTCTTGATTTTTAGATTCATTGGAAGTTTCTATAGTTCCTGTAATGTTTCCGCGAAACGAAAAAGTTTTACTAACTCCACTTGCAGAAAAACCAGTTCCGCGCATAGTTGTATCATCTTTTTCGATTTTTACAATATCACTTCGGCCACTTGTGAGCTGCTCGGTGCGGCCATTCCACTTTAACAGCGACGCTTCAAAACGCATTTTTTCTGGAACGCTGTAAAGTTTAATATCATCATATAATTCGTAGATTTTTTTTGTATTGTCAGCAAAAAGAATTCCGCAGCTGCCTTCTGTTTCTACCTGGCCATTATCATCATAAGAAAGAAAACTTACATCGCGGCCATAAGTTACATCTGTATTTTTATATTGTTCCAAAGTTTGCGCACTTACTTGCAGAGTTGGCTCACTTTTTTCATAGCGAACCATTTTTGTGTTTTCAAAAACAAATTCTGGAACTTTATCTTCGGAATTAACAGATTCGGAATATTTTAAAGAACATGAAAACATCATAAAGACAGCTGCAAATGCAGCTGCCCCTTTGATGAGATGAACTGATTTTCCAGTCCGCTCTTTCATTAGAAGTCCTGTTTAATTTTCTCTAAATCCTTGCCCTTGTCTTTTTCGCGGATTTCAACACGACGGATTTTTCCGCTTATAGTTTTAGGCAATTCTTTTACAAATTCATAGATTCGAGGGCATTTATACATTGCTGTATTTTCTTTTGCGAAAGTTGCAATTTCAACTTCCATTTCTTTAAGATCTTTTCCCTCATAACCTGGAACCAAAACAATTGTAGCTTTTACAGCCTGGCCGCGTTTTGGATCTTCAACACCAGTTACAGCGCATTCCATTACAGCAGGATGTTTTTGCAAAACTGATTCAACCTCAAACGGACTAATTCTATAACCTGATGATTTAATAATATCATCTTTTCTACCTACAAACCAGATATATCCATCATCGTCGCGGTAAACATTGTCGCCAGTATGATAGAAACCGCCGTCAAAAGCCTCTGCGGTCAACGAAATATCTTTGTGATAACCGGTAAGTAAACCAAAAGGATGACCTTTATCAACATGAATACAAAGTTCGCCAACTTCTCCATTTGGAACCGGCTTATCATTTGGATTCAAAATTTCAACATCATAAGCAGGACTTGGGCGACCCATTGAACCAGGTTTTACCGGAGTATCCATAAAGTTTCCGCAAATTACAGCTGATTCAGACTGACCGTAACCTTCGTAAATGCGTTTTCCAGTTTGCTCAAGCCATTTGTCATAAACTTCATCATTCAAAGCTTCGCCGGCAGTACTAAAGCGTTCGCATTTGCTCAAATCATATTTTGAAAGATCCTGACGAACAAGGAAGCGGTAAACTGTTGGCGGCGCACAGAAAGTTGTAAGCCCGTACTTAGAAATCAAAGTGAGCATTTTATCCGGCTTAAGCATATTCATATCATAAACAAACTGCGCAGTTCCACAAATCCATTGACCGTAGATTTTACCCCAGCTGGCTTTTGCCCAACCAGTTTCTGCAATTGTAAGATGAAGTCCGTCATCAACAACACAATGCCAGTATTTTGCTGTGATTATATGGCCAATCGGGTAAGTAAAATCATGCAAAACCATTTTTGGATAGCCTGAAGTTCCCGATGTAAAATACATAAGCATTGGATCTGAATTGTGAGTTGCAGATTCTCCAACAGGACGAGGAAATTCCGGGTCAACAGTTTCGTATTCTTTATGAAAGTTTATCCAGCCTTCGCGGTCTGGGCCTACAGTAACAAGGAATTTTACGCTAGGCGATTTTGGCATTGCCTTTTCAATTTCTTCCTGAACATGAGGATTATCGTAAGAAATAATCATCTTTACATCAGCTGCATTTGTGCGATATTCAATATCAGACTGTAAAAGCTGATCTGAAGCTGCAATTGCAACTGCACCAATTCTATGGAGAGCTGGCAAAAGGAACCACCATTCATAGCGGCGGCGAAGCATAAGCATTACCATATCGCCTTTTCTGATTCCTTTTTGAGCAAGCCAGTAAGCGGCTCTTTTTGATTCGCGAGAAATATCAGCAAATGTAAAAACCATTGCTTCTGTTGAATTATCATCTATCCAAACAAGTGCACGCTTATTTGGAGTTTCGCGTGCATAGCGGTCTATAATATCATAAGCAAAATTGAAATTTTCAGGCGCTGTGAGACGGCAATTCGCTTTTAAATCTTCATAAGAAGTGTACTCTCTGTAATCTTTTATAAATTCGTGCGCAAGATTCATAATGCACCTCATCAGTAAATTTGTTTCTATATTATGACATTCTGAAAATAATTGTCAATTGAATTAACGGTTTTATTTTGATAATATAGCGCCATGAGCGAACGCTGTTACAAATGTTTTAAGCCAAAATCCGCGTGTCTTTGTAAGTATACAAATGAAATTGACCCGGGAATTAAATTTGTTCTTCTTATGCACCAAAAAGAAGCAAAGCGGCAGCGAACCGGAACCGGCCACA
Source organism: Treponema sp. (assembly GCA_017962415.1). Classification (GTDB taxonomy): domain Bacteria; phylum Spirochaetota; class Spirochaetia; order Treponematales; family Treponemataceae; genus Treponema_D. The sequence continues at coordinate 22,795 of JAGCVK010000012.1, forward strand.
TTGCTCATATTTCGCTAAAAGATTCTGAAATTCTTGTTGGTTTTGAATTTGAACATAATAAACGGCTGCAAGAACTTTTAGCAGATCCGCAGTATTTTCCAGTTATGATGTATCCGGGAGAAGATGCCTGGACAGCAAAGCGAGAAGGCTTTAGCGACGTTCTAAAAGGGAAAAAACTTCTTGTTTTGATTTTGGATTCAACCTGGTTTTGCGCAAGAAAATTAATTGAACATAATCCTTTTTTACTAAAACTTCCGCGCCTTTCTTTTTACGGTGATTACCGCTCAATTTTTACATTTAAGCACGAACCGCGCCCAGAATATATTTCAACAGTAGAAAGCTGTTATTATCTGATTAAAGAAATGCAGGAAAACGGACTTTGCGACAAAAAGGTAAATCCCGAACCAATGATGGACGCTTTTAAGCAGATGATTAAATTTCAGCTTCAGGCAGAAAATGAGCGGATTTTAGGAATCCGCCCCAACAGCCACAGCTATGACGCAAAATATAATAAATTAAGGGAAATCCCGACTTTTAAATAAGTGCGTCATTCTGAACTTGTTTCAGGCTCTTTCAAGCTCTTATTAAAGAGATGCCGAAACAAGTTCGTCATAACAGAAAGAAGATTAATTGTACGGTTTTGTTCCAGCCGGCACAAACTCGCCGTTTACAGCCGCAAGCATTGCCTTTAGAGAATAATCACAACGCCAGCTATAACCAAGCAAAATCGAATCTGCCCATTGCAGTTTTTCAGCCAAAGTTGGCGACATATTACAAAGCACAATAACCTTTTTGCCAGAGCCTTTAAAATATTCAGCAATTTTAACGTGATTTTCGCTTGAAACACAAATAATTATAGTATCATAAGCGCCAGCAACGCCCGCAATATTATCTAAAACCCATTGAGTTTCGTTCGGACCAATTTCATAAGAATAATGAAACTCGCCCGCTCCCGAATAACGCTTTTTTCCAGCCTCAAAAAAACTAGTAAGCGAGCCCATTAAAAGAACGCGGCCGGCCTTTTCAGCCGTAAGAGGCAAACTGCCCTGCTTTTCAACCGTAACCGAACGGCAAGCCTGTTCCAAAAAGAACTTTTCGCCTTCGCGGTCTGGAATCAAAGAATCAATAGTTTTAGAATCAGGATAAAGCGGCGCAGCATTTCCAGATTTAAAATAATCAAGTTTTGCTTTTATAACCCTGCGGGCTGCTCCTTTTACCCTGTTTCGAAATTCCGAATCAGTTGACATAAGCTCAAGATTTTTAATCCAAAGAGCTTCGTTTAAGCGCGCAGTTGTCGAAGAAAGAATAATATCGTTACCAGCATCAAGAGCCATTTTGAATGCATTCGACATAGTTCCCGCATAAACAGTTGCACCAACCATCATCATATCATCAGTAATAATAAGACCTTCATAACCAAGCTGATTGCGAAGCAGTTCTGTCAAAAAATAGTGAGAAAGAGAAGCCGGAGCTCCAGAAGTTTCAATCTGAGGAAAACTTAAATGTCCAGACATAACAGCCGGAACTTTTTCCTTAATCAAATAAAGATACGGAGTAAGCTCGCGTTTTTTGAAAGTTTCAAAATCAATATTAATAACCGGAAGTTTTCCGTGAGAATCCAAACTCGTGTCACCATGACCTGGAAAATGTTTTGCAGTAGAAAGAACACCGGCTGCTTCAGATCCAGATACAAAAGCTGCACCCAAAATGCCCGCTTTATCAGGATCATCACCAAAAGAGCGCGTTCCTATTATAGAAGAATCATGATCAGTAAAAAGGTCTACCGTAGGCGCAAAATTCATATTAATTCCAAGCGAACGAATTTCGCGGCTAATATAATATGCAGAATACCAGGAATCAGCAGGATAACCGCCAGCCCCAATAGCCATATTTCCCGGCGTAATTGAAGTATCGCCCTTTACATGTCTAATCCAACCGCCTTCCTGGTCAGTTGCAACAAAAAGCGGAATTTGAAAACGATTTTTAGAAGCCTTTTTTTGAAGCCCTGAAATCGATTTTGCAACAAGATGAATATCATCAGTATTCCAGCCAAAAACTTTTACACTACCAAGCCCGCGCTCAACCCATTGATACAAAAGTTCCGGCGGTTCAGCGCCAGCCCAGCCAAACATAAAAGTTTGCGAAAGAAGTTCCGTATCGGTCATTTCATCTGTAATTTTGGCCGCAAGCTGGTCATTTGGAAGATTAGACCAGAAATTTACAGTATTTTTTTGCGCAAAGCAAAAACTGCCCGAAAAAATCATAATTGAAGAAACAAGAATCGGGCGCACAAATTTTTTGATAAATATTTTTCTATTTTTCATTTCTGCTATCTGTGAAGAAATTCAAAGGCTGAATGAGCAGCAATTGCACCGTCTGCGGTGGCAGTAACAACCTGACGGAACGATTTACTTCTAACATCACCGGCAACAAAAAGGCCTGGCATAGAAGTAGCCATATTCTCATCAGTAACAATATATCCATTTCCGTCTTTCTGAAGCATATCAATAAGCTCAGTTTGAGGAACCATTCCAGCAAAAATAAACACAGCATCGCAGGCAACTTCTGACAGTTCGCCAGTTTTTACATTTTCTACAAGAATAGATTCAACTTTCATAGAACCGCTAATTGATTTTACAACAGAGTCATACATTGGTTTTACACCAGCTGCAAGCATTTTGTCTACAACAGCTTTTTGCGCGCGGAAAGAATCGCGGCGATGAATTATCGTAACATCATCAGAAAGCGTAGAAAGATAAACAGCTTCGCTGCAAGCCGAATCACCACCGCCAATTACCATAATCTTTTTGTTGCGGAAAAAAGGCCCGTCGCAGGTTGCACAATAAGAAACCCCGCGCCCGGTAAATTCAGCTTCACCCGGAACACCAAGATTTTTATGAAACGCGCCGGAAGCAATGCAAAGGCACGGCGCTGTAAAAGTTTTATTTTTTGAAGTAACAATAAAGTCCGCACCAGATTTATCAATAGAAGTAACATGCACCAATTCAATTTTTGCACCAAAGGCTTGTGCCTGAGCGCGCATATTTTCCATAAAATCTGCGCCATTTACAACAGGATAAACTCCCGGATAATTTTCCAGCTCCGTAATCTGAAGCACCTGACCACCAGCACCAGCCGGATCAAGAACAACAGTTTTTAAACCGCTTCGGGCAGCATACTGAGCGCTAGAAAGTCCAGCAGGTCCAGCTCCAATTACAATATAATCGAATGATTCGTTTTCCTTATCAGCCATACTTAAAGTTTAACAAAAAAGCGTACAGAAAGGAAGTAAAAAAACTTGCGATAACAAATATTTGTCAAACATCATTTCAAAAAAACAAGGCCACGAGCCCACCACAAAATACAAAAATAACAAATAATTATATCTTGTTACTATTGACAGAAACATAAAACTTATGTTATGTTTCTACTAGTAGTAACGCTACTATAAATAGAAACATAACACTAACAATTGAGGCAAAAATGAAAAACAGGATGGATTTAATTTACAAGTGCATTTCAAACTCACGCTACACACCGTATCTTTTAGCCAAAAAGATTGGCGCAACAGCAATTTTAGAATCAGCAAGTTTTGCAAAAGGACGCGAACGCTATTCAATTTTGATGACCGAAGAAGCGTTTAAAATAAAACAGGAAGGCGAAGAAATTTCAATAATCGTAGACGGAAAAGAAAGTCCGCTTGATATGAATGCAATTATGGAAGGAGAAAAAAGTTTAGACGCGCTCGGCCGTGAAAAAACTCCGGATATACTTGACGCGCTGCTTTACATCGCCCGCCAAAACGTACTTCCGCAAGGCCCGCTTACCGAGCTTCCATTGCCAGCCAGCGGACTTGGCTACTTAAGCTATGAATTTGCAAAGCATTGCGACAATATCCGCTTTTTTGAGCAGAAAGATGAACTTGAAATTCCCGAATGCCTTTTTATCACAGGCCACCTTTATATCATTTTTGACCATTTTACCGAAGAAATCCACATTTTTGGACTCAATTATAACGAACATCAAATAAATCTTGGCGCTGCAATGGAAAAACTTCTAAAGCGCATAAACGATATGGACTTTTCTTATGTCGAAGAAGAAAAACAGACCTTTGAATACAAAATGCTAACAGACTTAGAAGCCTCAAAAGCAGAATATATTCAAAAAGTTACAGCGCTAAAAAAACACATAGTTGCAGGCGATTTAATACAGGCAGTTCCAAGCCGCCGCGTGCAAATAGAATGCGAAGCCGAAGCGCTTGCCGTTTACGGAAAACTTCGCAAAGTAAATCCGTCGCCATATCTTTTTTATATAGATTTTGGAGATTTCCAGTTTACAGGCGCTTCTCCAGAAAGCCTGGTGAGAGTTCGCAAAGGAACAGCAATAATCCACCCGATTGCAGGAACAATCAGACGCGGCAAAACCGAAGCAGAAGACGAAAAACTCAAAATCGAACTGCGAAACAATCCAAAAGAACAGGCCGAACACCTTATGCTCGTAGACCTTGCCCGAAACGATCTTGGCCGCGTTTGCGAGCGAGGCAGCGTAGATGTTTCACAATATATGGAATGTGAACTATTTAGCCATGTAATACATTTAGTAAGCACAACCGAAGGAACCGTTCGCGAAGGCGTAAAACCAATTCAAGTACTACGAGCGTCATTCCCAGCGGGAACCGTAAGCGGCGCCCCAAAAATCAGCGCAATGCAAATCTTAAGCGGCCTTGAAAAAACAAAACGCCGCTTTTACGCTGGCGCCGTAGGCTACATACAGCCAAGCGGCGACCTGGACTTTTGCATTTCCATTCGCTGCGCGCTCCGCAAAGGCAATGTCTGGAATCTTCAGGCCGGCGGCGGAATTGTTTACGATTCAGAGCCGGAGCGCGAGTTCACCGAAACCTGCGAAAAACTCGGCGCTTTGATTGACACACTTACAAAGTAAATTTTGGGCGTTACCGCCGCTTCGCGGCGGTCGGGCTTTACAGGGTTCCGGCTTTCGCCTCCATACCGCTAACACGGTACGGCTTCGCCGCCCTTCCAATCCCTAACGCATTTTCAAATCAAGGAGATTTTTATGATTTTAGTTATCGACAATTACGACAGTTTCACTTTCAACGTTGTACAGGCGCTCGAATGTGCAACCACCGAAGAAATAAAAGTTGTTCGCAACGACGAAACAACCGTAGAACAGATTGCAGCAATGCAGCCAAGTCATCTCATAGTTTCACCAGGTCCTGGTAATCCAACAAGCGCCGGAATAAGCGTAGAAGCAATCAAATATTTTGCCGGCAAACTTCCAATTCTTGGAATCTGTCTTGGACATCAGGCAATTGGCGAAGCTTTTGGTGCAAAAATTGTGCAGGCAAAATACATAAAACACGGAATCGTAGAAGAAATTGATTTAGACGGGCACGGAATTTTCCGCACAATCGGAAAGTCTGCAAAGTTTACGCGCTATCATTCCTTAGTTGTAGACGAGACAACCCTTTCTAGTGATTTTGAAATTACAGCCCGCGCAAAAGACGGCGATATAATGGGAATCCGCC
>JAGCVK010000013.1 GCA_017962415.1 Treponema sp.
AACTTCCGGAGTCTTCTTGCCGGCGTTTCCAAATGATTTTGCTTTTAGTTTTTTTTCAGCATTTCATCGTTAATTTTACGTTTGAGTTACGTTTGATTCACTTTTGATTCACTTTTGATTTATCTTTGCTGATAACTCATTTCTGCTTTTTTCGTAGTTTTTTTTTGGGAAAAAGTTTTTTGTGAACTTACGGTTTTTCGGGGGTTTTAGGGGGCCGGGTGGCTTTGAGGTTGCGGGCTGGAGAGGTTATGTTTTTATTTTCGAAACATATTCCCACTAGGCGGGTGGGTAGCGGAAAAGACCGCAGCGAGGGAGCGAGCCGGAGGCGAGCGACCGAGTGAGGACGTTGGAGCGCAGGGCGGGGCCCCGCCCTCCTAAAACTGAAATCGAAATCATAGGAACGAATGTAGAAACAGAATCTTAAAAACGTTATACTTTGCGACTATGAATTATATTTACAATAATAAAGAAGAAATGAATAAATTGCTGAATCGCTTTTGCAGATATGTAAAAATCTGGTCAGAAAGCGACGGAAAAGCGGCAGACAGAGGAGTTTTTCCTTCTACTGAGCGGCAATGGGATATTGCTAAAGTTTTAGTAAAGGAATTGCGCAATCTTGGAACGCGAAATGTTTATTTAACTGACAATTGTTATGTTGTTGCAAAAATTGATTCTAATATTATTGATCCGCAAGAGCGTGCGAAATATCCTTCGATTTTGCTGATGGCGCATATGGATACAGTTGATGAAGTTAGCGGTGAAAATGTAAAACCTGTTATTTCTATTCTTTCGGCAAAGGAATCGCCAACTGGCCAAGATGATACTATTGTGCGTTCAGACGGCACTACCCTTCTTGGAGCTGATGATAAGGCCGGTGTTTCTGCAATTATGGCCGCAGTTGAATATTTGATGAATCATTACGAAGATGAAAATCTGAAACACGGCCCGATTGAAGTTATGTTTTCACCAGACGAAGAAACTGGGCACGGAATGGACAAAGTTCCGCTCAACATTTTAAAATCTGAATGCGCTTACACCGTAGACGGCGGCTCTGAAGGTGAACTTGAAGCTGAATGTTTTAACGCCTGGTCATGCACAGTTTGTTTTACCGGAAAAGCCTGCCACACCGGAGACGCAAAAGCCGGCGGAATGATAAATGCTGTTACTCTGGCTGGCAATTTTGCCGCTGAACTTCCGCGCGAAATGACTCCGGAAACTACCGAAGGCTACGAAGGTTTTATTGCTCCAATGGAAATTTCTGGCACTATTGAAAGCGCTCGCGTTGATATGTTGCTTCGTTCTTTTGATGTTGATGAAATTGAAAAAGAAAAGGAGATCATAAAAGCTGCCGCTAAAAAAGTTACCGAAAAATTTGGCGGAACTTTTGAATTGGGCTTCCGTCAGCAATATCTGAATATGAAGCAAAAAATGGACGAACACCCAGAAGTTGTTGCTCGGCTTGAAAAGGCTTACGAAGCCGCCGGAGTCAAAGTTGTTAAAAAACCAATTCGCGGCGGAACAGACGGCTCTCGCCTCACCGAGCTTGGAATTCCAACACCAAATATTTTTACTGGCGGACACGAATTTCATTCACGAAATGAATGGCTTTCTCTTAACCAATGCGCTAAAGCTGCCGATGTATTAATAAACTTGCTTACTTCAAAATAATTAATTAATTGTTTTAAGTATTTTAAGCAATAAAGTAAATATCACTTTAGGAAATGATTTATGCACGAATATGTAATTGAGGGTGGATATCCTATTCAGGGGACAGTTACAGCCAGCGGAAATAAAAATGCAGCGTTGCCTTGTATTGCGGCAACACTTATGACAGACGAGCCTGTTATTCTTCACAATATTCCAGAGATTCAGGATACAAACGTAATGTTTGAAATTTTAAAATCTCTTGGCGCAAAAGTTGAAAAACTCAGCAAAAACAACTGGAAAATCCAATGTGATAAAATCACAACAACAGAACTTCCAAGCGACCTTACAAAAAAAGTGCGCGGTTCTATTGTTTTTGCAGGCCCACTTTTAGCAAGCAAAGGAAAATGCGAAATGACACCTCCAGGTGGTGACGTTATTGGCCGCCGCCGTGTAGACACGCACTTTTTAGCACTTCAAGCTTTGGGCGCAAACATTCATGTAAACGGCCGTTTTATTTTTAGTGCCACAAAACTTGTTGGCGCAGATATCTTTCTTGACGAAGCTTCTGTAACCGCAACTGAAAACGCTGTTATGGCCGCAGCCCTTTCTGAAGGTGAAACAATTCTTCAAAACTGCGCAAGCGAACCTCATGTTCAAGATGTTTGTAAAATGCTTGTTGCAATGGGCGCAAAAATCACAGGAATTGGAAGTAATATTCTTCGCATTACTGGCGTTCAAAAACTTCATGGCTGCGAATTTACTATTGGACCTGATTATATTGAAATCGGCTCATATATTGGTATGGCGGCCGCCACAAAAGGCAAAATCACAATTAAAGGTGTGCGCGCAGAAGAAATGCGCCCGCTCAAATACAGTTTTGCAAAACTTGGAATCAGCTGGCGCATTGAGGGCGACGAGCTTACAGTTCCAAACACACAGGAATTAAAAGTAAACGACGATCTTGGAAACGCTATTCCAAAAATTGATGATATGCCTTGGCCTGGATTCCCAGCCGACCTTACTTCGATTATGACTGTAACCGCAACTCAGGTTGCTGGTACTGTTTTGATTTTTGAAAAGATGTTTGAAAGCCGAATGTTCTTTGTAGACAAACTGATTTCTATGGGCGCAAAAATTACTTTGTGTGACCCGCACCGCGCAGTTGTTTGCGGACCTTGTATGCTTCACGGTGATCATCTTGTTTCTCCAGATATTCGTGCCGGAATGGCAATGGTAATTGCCGCAATGTGCGCGCACGGAACAAGCCGAATCAGCAACGTTTATCAGATTGAACGCGGTTACGAAGATTTGGTTGGCCAGCTTCAAAAACTTGGCGCGCATATCAAGAAAGTTGAAATAGAATAATTTTTTCCCAGAGAAACAATACCTGTGTTATAATTAGTTATGCGCAACATTGCAACAAAGGTAAAAATCCCGTTTCTCTGGGGAAAAACAGTTTTCAAAAAATCCAACTGGTCGCAAATAAATCTTATTGTTGGCCCAAACGGCTCTGGAAAAACAATTCTTGCGCAAAACCTTTCCAAACAGTTTGAACAAGCCGGCTATTCCGTAAAGTTTCTAAAATCCGACAGAAATTATGCAGACCAGATTACAACCCTAAAAAACAACGAAAAAATCCGCCTGAAAATCGAAAAAGTGCTTTCCAGTATGTTTGGAAAATCCATTACGTTTATTGGCGATATTGACGGAACTTTAATTCCTATTGTCGAAAATAAAGCATGGAATGTTGAATATATGCTCGAAGACGCAGAATGTCACGGGCTTCGCGAAATAATTTCACTTCTTGTAAATCTTTATGATACAACTTCAGACGAATGCCTTTTTATTGATGAACCGGAATTACATCTTCACCCGCAGTTTCAAACATTTTTTATGAACGAAATCCGCAAAGAAGTTCAGCACAGTTCGCGCAGAATGTTTTTTTTGATTTCGCATTCGCCTTTTTTTATTGATTTACGCACGCCCGAAGAACTTACCGGCGTAATTGTATGTCACATAAACAAAGCGCCAACAAGCATAGAAGAACTTAACGAAGAAGACGATGCTTTGTTCCGCCGATTTTTGCCACGTTTTAATACATATCACAAACAGTTCTTTTTTTCAGACAACCAGATTTTCGTAGAAGGTTATACAGACCAGCAGATGTTCACTTACCTTTTGACTTTTATTGAAAATGAATACAGCGCTGCCGGAACTGGAATTATTGACGTTGGCGGAAAAGACGAACTTGGAGTTTTCTGTAAAGTGTGTTCGCTGCTTGGAACAAACGGCAGAATCATAACCGATTTAGATTCTCTTTTTTCCGGAAAACTGCGCGATGTTGCAACCGAAGATGGCCGCGTTATTCAATGGCTTGAAAAGCAAAAAGAGCGGCAGGAAGTTTTTTACAAATCAATTTTCACTTCAAAAGAGCTGAATCACGAAATCACACTTGATAAACTGATTTTCCGGCTTGAAAGATTTCTTATAAAAATCTCGCAAGACCTTCACAAATATTTTGAAGAAAATGATATTCCAGAAAAGCTTCAACCTTTAATGGAAAAACTCGCCCAACTCCGCGAAAAACACGAAAACGCCGAAAGCGTTGACACTTACAAAACCGTGCTGTTGCAGGGAATAAACTGCGTTGGCGAACTGATTGAAAAATGCCTTCCAGAAGAAACCGCGAGTACAATTCCGCTTATAAAAAATCTTGCAAGTTTTATTCTCGCTGCAGCCGAAGCCGCCAGAATCTACATTCTTCCCAAAGGCTGCATAGAACATTATTATACCCGAACAAGCATTCAATATATGCCCGTTTCGGCAAAAGACAGATTATTTCGTAGCGAGCTCGAATACATTCAAGACGCGCACAGAAAATCAGTTCGCAAAAATTACAAAGAACTAATTGATATTCTTGAAAAAGCCGCCGGAAGAAATTAGCGGAAGCGCAATATAAAAAGGACTTTCACGTTGCAGAATTTGATATTAGACAACAGCGAAGTTCATTACAGTTTATTTTGAAACTTAGTTGCAGGAATTCCCGACTTTTTTCAGTTTTTTAAGCAACCGTCTTTGCCACCTTGCTTTTGCGATTATAAAACTAGCCCGCCTGCAAAAAAGTTACTAAAAATAAACTAAAGGAGGGGGAAGTCTCCCCCTCGCTCCAGCCCGCTTCGCGGTCTTCCGCTACCCTCTCTACAGGGGCAAAACACAGCAGCTTGTAAAACTTTAGACTTCTCTAAAAAGCCACTTACGCCGCCCCCGTAACGCCCCCTGAAATTATTTTCAAAATAATCGCGTTTCAGATTTTTCCGCTACAAATTGTATTAAAAATCAACATAGAAAAAAATGCCAAAAATTTTGAAACGAGATTTGCAAGAATTATAAAAACTCCAAGCATACTTTTCTCTTTTTTTTCTAACGACACATTCTCAGATACAAAAAAATAAAAATATATAAGAGCAAAAATCCCTAGCAATAACGAAATAATTTTTTGTGCATTTTCCAAAAATCTAAGTGGAATTAGAAACAATGAAAAAATGCTAATTGCAAACACTCCTTTTAAAAAGATTGCCAACATAGATTTTTTGAATGCTATTTTGTAAAATACCCACAAACTGCCGGTAAAAAAAATCAATTTCAAAAAGCCATAAACATATTGCCGCAATAATTTAAGTCCAACTATATTGTCACAATAAATATTCAGTAAAACTTGTACAGTTTGCACAAAAACAAACAATACAGAAAAGCAAACAAGTTTTTGATTACCTAGTTGCTTAAAAGATTTTCTTGATAATAATATTGAAAAAAACATATCTTTTATAAAATTCATACGTCCCACCTTATTCCCGTTTCATAAGAATCCACAAACTGCCCGTTCGCAAATGTCTGGCTTTGTTTTACTACATCAAAACTAAAACCGTCGTAAATCGTTCTGAGCGCCGCCTGCCCCTGATCCTGCGTAAATACGCGCCAGGAGGGGGAAGTCTCCCCCTCGCTCCAGCCCGTTTCACGGTCTTCCACTACCCTCTCTACGGGGGCAAACAAAATGTCTGCACTGTTAATCTCTCCAAATTTTTTCATAAATATTTACGCCGCCCCCGCAACGCCCCCAAAAGATATATTTTATCAAAAGCAAATCAAGAACAAGCAACACAAACTTTGATTTTAATCGTAAATTTCGCTTCTGTGCCCGAGCCGAAGAACAGAAATTATCAACTTGTTATCTTTTATCTCGCATATAAGACGCCAATCACCAACACGATAGCGCCATAATCCTGCAAGATTGCTCGTTAAACCTTTGCCTCTTGTTCTTGGATCTTTTAACTCCTCAAGCTCGTGCGCATATTTTAGAATCTGTTTTTGTATACTACCGTCAAGTTTCTTAAGTGTTTTGAACGCTGTTTCTGTAAATTCTACTTTCATAAACCGAGCTCGCGTTCAACTTCACCAAGAGAGTATGTTTTTTCTTTTCCACTTCTCACATTTTTTACAACTTCTTCAGCAAGAAAAATATCCTCAAGTTCATCAAGATACTCATTTAAAAGATAGTTGTAATAAAATGATGCCGGTCGTTTTGTTAACTTAGCAAGACGTTCAACTCGTATTTTTATCTGAGGATTTGATCTGAAATTAATTACTGCTGAATGACTCATAAGCACCTCCACGTGTAATACAGTGTATTACATCAATTCTTCTATCGTCAAGCACATTAATCAAAATTAGTTTTTTTTATTTCTCAAGTTATAAACAATTCACTATTATTGTAAATCTATTTCCTCTAATTTATACTTTTTATAAAAATATGATATAACATTTCGGTACAATGACTCAAAAGAAATCCAATATAATAGCGGAAATACAAAAATAGCAATATTAAACAAATACTTATTAGAAAATCGGGTTCGAAAAAAATCAACTGATTTTCTTAACCATACATTTCCTGCCTGCCCAAACCAAAACAAAGCGATAATAGTAAAGAAAACAAAATACACCAGTATTTGTATAATTCTTTTTACTCTTAATACTCTGCTTTTTAGTTTCTTTCTTTTGTCTATTTGATTTTCTTCAAAAACAACAAAAAATTCTTTCTTTCGTATTTTCAAAAATAAGTAAACCAAAAGAATTCCTAGTAATGAAATAACAGTAAATATAACAATTCTATTTGCATTTTTTATTCCCAGAAGAAACAGTAAAATAGTTAGATACGCTATTAAAAATATATTTCCTAAAATTTTGTTTATTTCACGCATTCTATGTTTTCCCTAAAAAATTCTGTAGTTGCGGAACTTATAAGCTCATCTTTTAATCCATCTTTTAAAATCTGCATAGTATTTGCAGGTAATGGAGATGGAAAAAAGAAATTGATAGTGCCTACCATTCCTCCGCCTCCAGTACCATACAAAAAGGCTTTATCCATATACATCACAGGCATTATCATTTGTAGCAGAAAGAATAGTCCCTGTCTTTTCATCTACACTAGTACTTACTCCTAGAAGATCAACAAAATTGATTGGGTCTCCATTACAGTACGCATACCAGTTCGCTCCGTCTCTAATCGGGGCTTGAGTTATTCTTCTATTTTGTGCCCCTCATTGTAATTCTTTTAAAATCCTTTTTTTCCTTGCGCCCCAGTGCAGGCGTCAGCATAACTATGCACTTAAACGGTGGCGGGCTTGACCCGATATCCGATTTGATGCATCGTGCGCGTAAGCGCACTAGCAAATAATTTCCATAAATGCAAACGACCGCAGGTCGTAAGCGCATGTTATGGCAAATTTTTACGCATACGCATAAGCCTTTATTTCTTCCAGCTGTGGAGCAAGTTCTATCTTTGCATTTCTGATATCTATATCGTCCTGCAAAGACATAAAATATCCATCCGATAATCCGAAAAATTTTGCAAGTCTCAAAGATGTATCTACCGTAATTTTTCTACGATTATGAAGAATATCCTGAATACGGGAAGTTGGAACATTTATTGCCTGCGCCAGTTTATATGCAGAGATTCCAAGAGGAATAAGAAATTCTTCGCTGAGGATTTCTCCAATTGTTGGTGTTTCGATAAAATCTGACATAATCTACTCCTAGTGGTAATCCACAATTTCTACATCGTAATAATGTCCGTCTTTTTCTGTAAAACAGACACGCCACTGATCGTTTATGCGGATTGAATGCTGACCTTTTCTGTTTCCAGAAAGCTGTTCAAGATGATTGCTTGGTGGAATTCGTAAATCTTCAAGACACTTTGCATTATCTATCATCATCAATTTTCGTAAAGCAACTTTCTGAATTGTATTCGGTAGCTTTTTTGAAAATTTCTGATTATAGATAAGTTCCGTTTCTTTATCCGCAAAACTCTTTATCACAAGTATATTATATCTGTGCTGCGTGTATATGTCAAACGGATATTTATATTTGGTTCAAGCGGCGTAAAGCCGCGTACAACCGCTTCTTCGCATAACCCCCTAAAGTTTTAATTTATAATTTCATCGAGCTTGACTCGATAAAAAAATGTTCTTTAATATTTATCTGATATTACATTTCCCAATCACATTCAAATATCTCTAATGTACCATCATTATTTAATATATATATTTTTAATAATAATTCCCCATAAGAAAATGCTACAACATTATTTTTACCAAATTTAACATACCAACTTTCTACAGTATTTTCTTTATATAAATCTTCAATTGAATTATATTTTTTTACTAAATAAAATGGACGTCCGACTTTCTCTTCGAAATAATCTTTTACAGGTAATTCGTTACAAACTATTTCTTCTACCAATTGTTCATGTTCATTTGTGATGTCTCTATCAGTATAGAAATAATTCAGAATTTCAACATCATCTTTATCTTCATTCCACATTAATGAATGTGCATTTACAATGAAAAGAATAAAACACAAAACAGAAATAAGTTTTTTTTTCATTTTTCCTTCCTAAAAAGCAGGCCAGTG
>JAGCVK010000014.1 GCA_017962415.1 Treponema sp.
ACTGTAAATCTGTTTTTGCAAAAAGCTGATTTAATACAATCTTTGTAATTGCACCTTTTTTCAAATCAACTACAAGGCGCATACCTGAACGGTCAGAAGATTCATCATTAGCATTAACTACACCGTCAATCTGCTTATCGCGGACAAGCTCTTTGATGCGGCGAATTATGTTTGTTGTATTTACGCCGTAAGGAACTTCTGTAAATACGATAGATTCCTTACCGCGTTTATCAGTTTCAATTGTGAACTTAGAACGGATAACAATTTTACCACGTCCTGTTGTATATGCTTTTTTGATTCCAGCTGTACCGTAAATAATACCGCCGGTTGGGAAGTCTGGACCCTTAATATAATGCATAAGTTCTTCAACAGAAATCTCAGTATTATCAATGTAAGCACAAATTGCGTCGGCTACTTCACGAAGGTTATGGGTTGGCATATTTGTTGCCATACCAACGGCAATACCAGTTGTACCGTTACAAAGAAGGAATGGGAATTTTGAAGGAAGAACTGCAGGCTCGTCGCAAGTATCATCAAAGTTGCGAACCATATCTACAGTATTTTTGTTGATGTCGCTTGTCATCTCTTCGGTGATTTTAGACATCTTTGCCTCTGTATATCGGTAAGCAGCTGGAGGGTCACCGGCAATAGTACCAAAGTTTCCCTGTGGAGTTACTGTTGTATATCTCTGAGCAAAATCCTGTCCAAGACGAACAAGTGCATCGTAAACAGAAGCATCTCCGTGCGGGTGATAATGTCCAAGAACTTCACCAACAATGGTAGCACACTTTTTTGTTTTTCCGCCGCTTGCAAGATGGAGTGTATCCATTGCATACATGATTCGGCGGTGAACAGGCTTAAGTCCGTCACGAACATCAGGCAGGGCACGCTGTACAATTTCAGACATTGAATAGTCAATGTATGCCTGCTTAACTTCATCTTCAATCGGGATTTTTATGAGCGAGCCACCTTCGGCTGTTTTTATCTCTTCCATTTTTTATTTCCTATGCAACGGTGGTTGAGCTTGTCGAAACCACCTTATTTTTCGTTTATCTATTGGTGATTTCGACAAGCTCAATCACCTAACATTCGTTAGTTTTACTAAATATCCAGATTAGCGTAACTTGAGTTTTCTTCGATGAAGCGGCGGCGAGGCTCAACTTCTTCACCCATACATACGCTGAAAATTCTGTCTGCTTCTACTGCGTCTGGAATTGTTACAACACGCATTTTTCTGTGCGCAGGATCCATTGTTGTTTCCCAAAGCTGCTTTCCGTCCATTTCACCAAGACCTTTGTAACGCTGAACATCTGCCTTATCGCGCTGGTCGCCAAGAGCTTCAAGTGCAGCGTCGCGTTCTGCATCACTATAACAATAAACCGGTTCTTTTTTACCAAGCTGAACTTTGAACAGCGGAGGCATAGCAAGATATACATAACCGTTTTCAATCAACTTTGGCATATAGCGGAAGAAGAATGTCAAAAGCAATGTACGAATATGTGAACCGTCGACATCGGCATCGGCCATAATAATAATTTTATGATAGCGAAGTTTGTCGATATTAAAATCTTTTCCAAAGCCTGCACCAAGCGAAGCAATTACCGGCTCAAGTTTATCGTTGTTCATTACCTTTTCAGGACGAACTTTTTCAACATTAAGCATCTTTCCCCAAAGCGGAAGAATCGCCTGAGTTTTAGGGTCGCGGCCTTTCTTTGCAGAACCACCCGCAGAATCTCCCTCGACTATGTAAACTTCGCAAAGTTCAGGATTTTTCATTGAACAGTCAGACAATTTTTCAGGCAAACCAAAACCGTCGCTCATTGTCTTTTTGCGCATATTGTCTTTTGCTTTACGCGCTGCAATACGAGCCTTTGCTTCATCAATTGCTTTTTTAAGAATTGCTTCTAGAGTTGCAGGATTCTGTTCAAAATAAATTGTGAGTTTTTCTTTTACAATCTGATCTACAATTGTGCGAACTTCTGTATTTCCAAGTTTTTCCTTTGTCTGACCTTCAAACTCAGGCTCAGGAACTTTCATAGAAATTACAGCTGTAAGACCGCTGCTTAAATCTTCATAAGTAAGTTTTTCATCTTTATCAAGATTTTTCTTAAGTTTTTCATTTGAATCAAAAAACTTGTTCAAAACAAAACGAACCGCAGAACGGAATCCTTCAAGGTGAGTTCCACCGTCACGAGTATTAATATCATTAACGAACGTTCGTACGTTTTCAGAGAACGAAGAATTGTAATGCATAGAAATTTCTGTAACAACATCATCTCGTTCTTCTTTGATATAAATTGGCTCAGCTGGAACAACCTGCTTTCCTTCATCAATTTCTTTTACAAATTCGTTAATACCGCCTTCAAACTTTAAAACTTCTTCTTTTGGATTTTCAAGACGTTCATCGCGGAAAACAATTACAACGCCACTATTCAAAAAAGCAAGTTCGCGTAAACGGTCACGCAAAACATCATAATCATAAGTTGTAGTTTCTGTAAAAATAGTTTTATCAGCTTTCCAGCGGATTGTTGTTCCGTGTTCAGTTTCAGGAATATCACCAATAATTTCTACTTTAGTTTTTGGAACACCGCGCTCATATTTTTGCTGATAAATATGGCCATCGCGTTTTACTGTAGCTTCCATCCAATCAGAAAGAGCATTTACGCAGGAAACACCAACGCCGTGCAAACCACCAGAAACTTTATAAGAACCTTTATCAAACTTACCGCCGGCATGAAGTCGAGTCAAAACCAACTCAAGAGCGGAAATTTTTTCTGTAGGATGAATATCAACTGGAATACCGCGTCCGTTATCTACAACACGAACAATATCATCACGTTCAAGAGCAACAGTAATTGTGTCACAATAGCCTGCCATTGCTTCATCAATAGAGTTATCTACAGTTTCATAAACAAGGTGATGAAGTCCTCTCGGACCTGTTGAACCAATATACATACCAGGTCTTTTACGAACTGCTTCGAGTCCTTTTAAAACCTGAATATTACTTGCGCCGTATTCTGCTGACATAGTTTTTCCTTTTTGATTATTTTAGAAATTCACGAATATAAAAATCTAATATATAAGAATATATAATCTTACCTAATTTTGATTTTAAATTCAATAAATCTGTAAACTAACGAAGATTAGTTACACAAAGATATGGAAAATATCTAAAATTTTTGGTATAAATCTCTTTCCCATATGTGAAATTTTTCACTTGAAGAAAATATGTAAGTCAAGGATAATAAAAGAATGTCAGAAAATAACTACGAAGAAGCATGGGATTACACCATGAAAGTTCTCCACGATTTATATAAGTCTCAAAATAAGGAAGATGAATTTAAAATTTGGTTCAATATGAGTTATGTTGAAGACACAATTGATACCATTACCATTTCGGTTGCTTCAAATTTCCTTAGACAGATGATTCAAAAAAAAGGTTATTTTGATGTTGTTCAAAACAAACTTAAAGAAATCACCGGACAAAATGATATTACGCTCAATTGTATTATCAAAGAAGAACTTGTTTCTAATAGTAATTCAAAAAATGATTCTGAAAGTAAACCAGTTGAATCAAAAAAATCAGAAAGCAAAAAAACTGTTCAATCTTCAACTGAAATAGAATCAAAACCTTTAGAAGAAAATCCAAAATCTGACAAAAAATCAGAAAACAAAAAACATCCTCTTTTGCAGGAAGAATACACATTTGAAACTTTTATTCCAGGCGATAACAGTAATTTTGCTTACAATGCTTCAATTGCAGTTGCAAAAAATCCTGGAAAACAATATAACCCGATTTTGCTTTATGGTGGTTCCGGACTCGGAAAAACTCACTTAATGCAGGCAATTGGAAATTATATTTATAACAATGGCGGCGAAAAACTAAAAATCTGCTATGTTTCGGCAGAAAGTTTTACAAACGAATTTATTTTTTCTACAAAAGAAGGAAAAACAAACGCCTTTAAAAATAAATATAGAAATCTTGATGTTCTTTTACTTGATGATATTCACTTTTTACAGGGAAAAGAATCAACACAAGAAGAACTTTTCTATACTTTTAATGCGCTTCACGAAAAAAAAGCGCAAATGGTTTACACTTGCGACCGTCCAATTAAAGAAATAAAAAATATGGCGACTCGTCTTGTGAGCCGGCTTTCTAATGGATTATGTATTGATTTGCAACCGCCAAGCTATGAAACTCGTGTTGCAATTCTTCAAAAGAAAATTGATTTAATGGGAAAAACTCTTTCTCAAGATATTATCGAATACATAGCCAAAAATATCGAAACAAATGTCCGCGACCTCGAAGCTGCTTTGAACAAAGTTTTTGGCTATGCTGAATTAGTTGGAAAAACTCCAGATTTGGGAATTACAAAGCACCTTTTAAAAGATGTTATGGATTCAAGAAGTTCAGAATCAATTTCGCTTGATACTATTCAAAAAGTAATTGCTGACAATTATCAAATTTCAATTGCCGACCTTAAAGGCAAAAAGCGCGATAAAAAATTTGTTGTTCCACGACAAATTGCAATTTATATTGCACGCGAACTTACAGAAATTGCTTACACCGAACTTGGAAACGAATTTGGCGGAAAAGATCATTCAACTATTATGACGGCGTACAAAAAAATCGCTGAGCAAATAAAAATAGATCCAACTTTGGAATCTAAAATTCAATTATTTATAAGGGAAATTAAAGAATATAAAAAATAATAAAAAATGCCTTAAATGACATTATTTTATAAAATTTAGAAAGCCCGTTTGGGCTTTTTTTTATCACAAACAGTTAAAAATTTGTTGATAAATTGCCACTTTAAAGTGGATAAATTAACAATTATTGATTAAAATGTGGATATGTGGAAAAAAAGTTAATAAAAGTTTTTTAATTATTAACATTTTAATTCCTTGAAATATAAAGAATTAATTAACTTTTCCACAGAATTCACATAGCTTACTATTACTACTACTAAAATTTATTATAAATAATAATAATAAATAAAGTGTATAAATGGGATTTAGAATTTCAAAATCAAAATTTTAAATCCTTTCGATAAAAAAATGGGCAAATATAGCCTTAAAAACAGGAGTAAAAAATGAGGTTCACGTTTGACAGAGACGCAATGATTAAAGAAATTTCTATTGCGCAGGAAATTATTACTAATAAAAGTCCAGTTTCCATTCTTTCAAATATTTTAATCATAGCTGAAAATAACTCGCTTACAATTAAGGCTACAGATTCAACTGTTAAGTTTACAACAGTTATTCCAGTTGATATTCAAGAAGAAGGCCGCACTACTCTTTTCTGCGATAAGTTTATGAGTATTCTTTCTTCTCTTCCTTCTGGAGATATTGAATTTATTCAGGAAGATATTGGTGTTACAATTAAGCCTATTTCTAAACGTGTAAAGTTCCAGCTTAAAAGTCAGGCAAGCGACAAATTCCCAGAAGTTGGTACAAGTGAAAATGTTCCATTCTTTGAAATTCCTTCAAAAGATTTTAAAGAAATGATTAAGCAGACTATTTTTGCTGTTTCTGATGATCGCAACCGCTATTTTATGACTGGTGTTTATCTTGTAAAAAATGGCGAAACTCTTACAATGGTTGCAACTGATGGTCGCCGACTTTCTTGTGATAATAAAAATGGTTTGAGTCTTCCTGATTTTCAGCCGGCAATTATTCCTACAAAGATTCTTTCTTGTATTTTGAAAAATGCTCCAGATGAAGGAAACATTCAGCTTTCAGTTGTTGATAAATCAATTTTTGTAAAATTTTCTAATCTCGAATTTTCTTCTGTTCTTATTGAAGGTCAATTTCCAAATTATCAGAAAGTTATTCCAGAAAATCTTACAATGTCATTTATGGTTAATAAAGCTGATTTAGATGCAGCTCTTAAGCGTACAACAATTATGGTTGATAAAAAAGTAAGCCGAATTATTTTTAAGATTACTTCTGGTTCTCTTAAACTTATTTCTCCTGAATCTGATATTGGTACAGCTGATGAAGAAATTCCTTGCCGTTACGAAGGCCGCGATATTTCAATGGCATTGAATTTTACTTATGTTACTGAACCTCTTAAAGTAATTGATTCTGAAAATGTTGTTTTTGACTTCAACATCAACGAAGCAGACGGCGACGGTGAAGCAAATATCACAAAGGCTGTAATTATGAGAAGTGAACCGGCTGGTGATTATATTCATGTAATTATGCCAATGAATTACTAAAAATTGCTTCGCAATTTTTAGTGGCGCATTTTTGATAAAAACTATTTTAATAATTTTTATCAAAAAGTGCTCAAGGCGAAAAAAATCTTAGGTAAAGTTTACTTTAGCAATGATTTTCTCGCAACAATCGAATAAATAAATATGCCGTTCTTATACCAGACTTTTTACAATTTTCGCAAT
The DNA here is from genome assembly GCA_017962415.1 of Treponema sp. Taxonomy (GTDB): domain Bacteria; phylum Spirochaetota; class Spirochaetia; order Treponematales; family Treponemataceae; genus Treponema_D. The sequence continues at coordinate 6,402 of JAGCVK010000014.1, forward strand.
CTTAAAAATGATACAATAGACCTTTCTAACAGAGAGGTCTATTTTGTCGGCGAAAATGGACAGGGAAAAAGTAATATTCTTGAATCGCTTTATTATGCTTCTTACGGAATTTCTTTTAGAACGCACGTTGATTCTCAAATTGTAAAAAATGGTGAAAAAGATTTCAGCGTAAATTCAATGTATAAAAAAGCTGAAGATGATGTACAGAAAGTTTCGGTGATTTTTGAAAATAACAAAAAACGAATCGAAAAAAACGGCCGCAAAATTCAAGACAGAAAAGAGCTTATAAATACAATTCCGTGCATTTTGTTTTGCCACGATGATTTACGATTTGCAACCGGCGAACCGGAAGCGCGGCGTTTTTTTATAGACCAGTCGCTTACGCTTTATGATTCAACTTACATCGACGATTTACGAAATTACAAAAAGATTTTAAAAAGCCGCAATTTGATTTTAAAAAATCATCAGTATGAAATGCTTGATGTTTTAGATAATCAACTTGTGCAATACGGACTTGTGATTCAGCAAAAGCGAAAAAAAGCGATTTTTCTTTTTAATGAGATTTTTGGAAAGATTTTTCAAGAAATTTCTGGAATTGAAGGGCTTTCAATAAATTATCATGCTTCTTGGAAAGAAATTGATTCGGAAGGTCAAAAAATTTTTCCTGCTTCGCAGGATATTTTAAATTTACTTGTTTCACAAAGGGAAAGAGATAAGAACTTAGAAACAACGGTTTCGGGCCCGCACCGCGACAGAATCGATTTTGTAAAAGATCATCATCTTTTTATTCCAACTGCATCAACAGGACAATGTCGTTTAATTTCACTTTTATTGAGAGTTGCACAATCAATTTACTATACTCGCGCGACCGGCCTTCGGCCGGTTCTTTTAATGGACGATGTTTTACTCGAACTTGATCCCGATAAAAGAGCAAAATTAACGGCAATGCTTCCCGAATATGACCAGCTTTTTTGCACTTTTTTGCCGGGTGAACCTTACGAGCGCTATATGCACGACACCACAAAAGTGTATAAAATCAAGCAAGGTGAATGGTATGAATGATAGAATTATTTCTGCAGCTGATATGATGTTGCAGGCCGCAAATATTAGCACTTCTGAAGCAAACGAAATTTGCAGCGTTTGGAAAAAAGTTGTTTCCGGCGTTCGTTCTTTTAAACACGATTCTGAAGACAGCGAAAAACGAATGCCACTTGGCGAGCGCCTAGCCGGAAACACCCGCGTTATTGATTTAAAAAATGGCGTTCTTCTTGTTGAAACTGATCATTCGGGCTGGATTCAATATTTGCGCGTGTATCAAAAATTCATTTTGAATGGCCTTAAAATGAATCTGCCTTCTTTGAAAATTACTTCACTTGCCTTTAGAGTTGCTGGCTCTCAAGTAAATTTAAGCGAAACTTATGAAAATCAGCTTAAAAAAGAACGCGACCATATGTTAAAAAATTTTGAAAAGCAGGAAAAAGAATTGGAAAAATTCCGCGCTTCAAAATCACAAAAAAAAGAAAATTCAAGCACTAATTCGCAATTACCGCCTGAACTTTTGGCAAAATTTGATAGTATCCGCGAGAGTATGTTGACCAATTCAGATAATAAATGATATATTTTATTACTATTTTTGTATTTTGATAGGAAATTTAAATTATTTTATATAAGGAGTACGTTCTATGAAAAGAACATATCAACCAAGCAAAGTAAAACGTAACAGAAAATTTGGATTTAGAGCTCGCATGGCAACAAAAGGCGGACGCAAAGTTTTGGCTCGCAGACGTGCTAAGGGTCGCGCAAAGCTTTCAGTTTCTGACGAAAAGAAGAAGTACTAATTTAGGGATGGAAACAGACTTGATAAAAACGGGATTTTTTAAACGTGAAGAGCGGATAAAGAATCCCGCTGATTTTAAAAAGCTGTTTAAAAACGGAAAAAAGATAAGTATTCCGGGCGCTAAACTTTTCTTTTTAGAAAATGGTCTTGGAATGAATCGTGTCGGTTTTCCTTTGATGCGCGGCTACGGTAACGCGGTCGAAAGGAACTTATCAAAAAGGTACAGCCGTGAAGTCTATCGATTACTAAAATCACATCTGAACACCGG
>JAGCVK010000015.1 GCA_017962415.1 Treponema sp.
GCACGCTAAGGCAAACGGAATTATCATTGCTGATACTAAGTTTGAGTTTGGTCTTGATGAGAACGGCGAACTTGTTCTTGGTGATGAAGTTCTTACTCCAGACAGTTCACGTTTCTGTGACGCTTCTAAGTATGAAGTTGGCGGAAGTCCTGCTTCTTACGATAAGCAGTTTGTTCGCGACTGGCTCAAGGCTAACAATCTGGCTGGCGATCCTAACATTAAGGAAATTCCAGCTGATGTAGTTGCTCAGACAGCAGCTATCTACAAAGAGTGCCAGACAAGAATCTGTCATAAATAATGGCTAAAATCGAAGAACCGTTAAAAACAGGGCTGCGACAGCGGGCCTGTTTAGGTTCATCGAAAAAAAGCCACAGAGGCAAGCTATGCTTGCCGACTATAGAAAAAATCAACCACTGTAATCATAAAAAAGTTAACATTTTTAAATAAAATTTCACCCGTTTATCCTTTTATCAATTTAACATCAAATAAAATCCTAAAATTTTCAAATAAATTTCTTAAAATTCTACATTCAAAAATCATCTCCTCAGGCTTACTATTTAATTGTAAAAAATAAGCATCTAAATAAGGAGGAAAATTAGATGAAAAAAAGCGTTATTGTTGCTGCCGCTCTTATGTGTGTAGCTTCATTATTTATGTCTTGTTCAAAAAAGCCTGCTAAGAGTGCAGGTGGTGCTATTAAAATCGGTATTATTAATAATCCACCTTCAGAATCTGGCTATCGTGCCGCTAACGTAAAGGATTTTGAATCTGTTTTCACAGCTGCAAAAGGTTATGATGTAAAATCATTCTACAGTCTTAAAAATGATGAACAGTTAAATGCTGCTTCGCAGTTTATTACAGAAGGGGTTGATTATATTCTTCTTTCTGCTGCTGCAACTGACGGTTGGGACGCAGTTTTGAAAAAGGCTCAGAAAGCTGGAATCAAAGTTTTCCTTTTTGACCGTATGATTAATGTAAAAGAAGATCTTTATGAAGCTGCTGTAGTTTCTGATATGGCAAAAGAAGGTGAAACTGCTGTTAATTGGCTTAAAGCTCAGAATCTTCCTTCTTACAATGTAATTCATATTCAGGGTGCTATGGGTTCTGATGCTCAGATTGGCCGAACTGGTGCTTTAGATGCTGAATTTGCTTCTGGAAAAATGAAGAAAGTTGTTCAGCAGACTGCAACTTGGGACGAAGCTGAAGCTAAGAAAATTGTAGAATCAGTTATCAACTCTGGTGAAGATTTTAATGTAATCTATGCAGAAAATGATGGTATGGCTAAAGGTGCTGTTGCAGCGTTAGATGAAGCTGGAATCACACATGGTATAAACGGAAAAGTAGTTGTTATGGGCTTTGACTGCAATAAGTGGGCTTTGCGCGAACTTTTGGCAGGAAGCTGGAACTACGACGGACAATGCTCTCCGTTCCAGGCCTCAATTATTGAAAATATGATTAAGACTGGAAGTGTAGCATCAAAGAAAATTATCAATGAAGAAAAAGGTTTCGATGCTAAAGAACTTACTCAGGCAGATATCGATACTTACGGACTTGGTGATTAATATCAAATATCTCTTGTAATAGTTTTATTCGGCGTAAAGTGTGTTATGCATATTTTACGCCATTTTTATTAAAAAACTTTAAACGTCATTACGAATTAATTTCGGAATCTATATTAAAGATGCTGAAACAAGTTCAGCATGACAAAGGTGTATAAATGGACGAAAAAATTGTTTTAAGTGCGCGTGGAATTTATAAAGAATTTCCTGGAGTAAAGGCTTTGCAAAATGTTGACTTTACTTTGCGTGAAGGCGAAATCCACGCGTTAATGGGTGAAAACGGAGCTGGAAAATCTACTCTTGTAAAAGTATTAACTGGTGTTCACGAGAAAGATTCCGGCGAAATTAGAATTGCAGGTTTTGATAATCCTGTAAATATCCGTTCTCCTCAAGATGCACAGAATCTTGGAATTAGTACAGTATATCAGGAAATTACACTTTGCCCGAATCTTACTGTGGCAGAGAATATGTATATTGGGCGTGGAAAATATTATTTTGTAAATCGCCGGGCGCAGGAAAAAAAGGCTGATGAGCTTTTGGAAAAACTTAATATTCCGGCAAAGGCTGGGCAGCAGCTTGGAACTTGTTCGCTTGCCGTTCAGCAAATGGTTGCAATTGCGCGCGCTGTTGATATGGATTGTAAGGTTTTGATTCTTGATGAACCAACTTCTTCTTTGGACGAGCGCGAAGTTGAGCTTTTGTTTGTGTTAATGCGCGAACTTAAGTGTCGCGGCGTTGGAATCATCTTTATTACGCACTTTTTGGAACAGGTTTACGAAGTTTGCGATAAAATCACAGTTTTGCGAAATGGCGAACTTGTTGGTGAATATTCGGTGCGTGAATTGCCGCGAGTAAAACTGATTTCTGCAATGCTTGGAAAAGATATGGAAGATATGACAAACCTCAAAAATCAAAAGCGGCCTTATACGGGAGCTGGCGAGGTTGTTTATGAAGCAGAAGGACTTTCGAGCGCAGAAGGTGTGCGTCCATTTGATTTTGTGATTAACAAAGGCGAAGTAAATGGATTTACAGGACTTTTAGGCTCTGGCCGAAGCGAAAGTGTGCGTGCAATTTTTGCCGCAGACCGTGTTACCGGCGGAAAGATTCATATTAACGGCCGCGATGTAAAAATCAATAAACCAAAAGACGCAATGCAAAACGGAATTGGTTATTTGCCAGAGGACCGCAAAGGTGACGGAATTATTCAGGATCTTTCTGTTCGCGAAAATCTGATTTTAGCGCTTCAGGTTTTGAATGGTTTTACAAAGCCAATTTCTCGTGCCGAGCAGGAAAAACTTGCGGACGAGTTTATAAAAATGCTTGGAATCAAAACCGCTTCAAAAGAAACTCCAATAAAATCGCTTTCGGGTGGAAATCAGCAGAAAGTTATTCTTGCGCGCTGGCTTTTAACTCATCCTCAATATTTGATTTTAGATGAGCCAACTCGCGGAATTGACGTTGGAACAAAGCTTGAGATTCAAAAGCAGGTTTTAAAACTTGCCGAAGAAGGCGTGAGCGTAACTTTTATTTCTTCTGAAATCGAAGAAATGCTTTCTGTTTGCCAGAGACTTATTGTTATGCGCGACCGAAAAATTGTTGGAGAGCTTAAAGACGATTTACTTCGTCAAGACGTGATTATGCAGACTATTGCGGGAGGAAAAGCTCAGAATGGCTAATAAAATCATAAATCAAATAAAAAAAATATTTTCATCGCAGCTTGCAATTCCGCTTGTTGCGCTGATTGTTCTTGTTGTGTTCAACCTTATTCGCGACCCGAGTTTTTTTTCTATTGTGATTAAAAAAAATAATTTTGGGAACACGGTGCTTTCGGGAAACTTAATCAGTATTTTAAACGGAGCGAGCGAGCTTGTAATTCTTTCAATTGGAATGACGCTCGTAACTTCGGCTACAAAAGGTCAGGATATTTCCATTGGTGCGGCAGCGGCTATTGCAGGTTCTGTTTTTGTAAAGATTCTGCGTGCCGGAACTATTAACTGCGGAACAATTTTCTTGGGATTGATTCTTGCGTGCCTTGTGGCAATTATTTTCTGCCTTTTTAATGGTATTTTGATTGCAAAATTCAATATTCAGCCGATGATTGCTTCTTTGATTTTGTATACTGCTGGCCGCCCGATTGCTTACTGGATTAACGGTGGTGCAACTCCGAATGTAGAAAGCCCGCTTCTTACTTATATTGGCGGTTTTATTCCGCATATTGCAATTCCAACGCCGATTATTGTAGTTGTGCTTTTTATTCTTCTTGTGAATCTGCTTTTGAAAAAAACAACGCTGAGCCTTTATATTCAGTCGGTTGGAATTAATGAGCGCGCTGCAAAACTCAATGGAATTAATCCGGTTGTGTGGAAACTTGTTGTTTTTGTGATTCTTGGAGTTTGTGTAACAATTGCAGGTTCTATGAACGTTTGCCGAATTGGACTTATTAATCACGAAACAATTTTGCTTGATATTGAAATGGACGCAATTCTTGCAGTTGCAATTGGCGGAAATTCTCTTGGCGGCGGAAAGTTCAAACTTTCTGGTTCAATTCTTGGTGCTTATATTATTCAGGCGCTTACAATCACACTTTACGCAATGAAAGTTTCTTCAACTGCGGTAAAAGCGTACAAAGCAATTGTAATTATCATCATTGTAATTGCAGGTTCTCCAGTTGTAAAAGCATGGCTTAAACAAATCAAAAATAAGATTGTAGAAAAAAAGGAGGCTAGATAATTATGGCAAATATTTTTACAAATCTTTTTGGCAAAAAAGAAAACCGGCAGCCGCTTTCTAATACAACGCTTCTTTTGACAATTACAATCTGTACTTTTGTTGGAATGTATCTTTTAGCAATGATTATTTGGGGCGGCGGATTTTTGAATCCTCAGCAGTTTTTAGATTTATTTAATAATAATGCATATCTGATTGTTGCAGCTTGCGGTCTTACAATTGTTATGATTACCGGCGGAATTGATATTTCGGTTGGTGGTTCAATTGCGCTTATCACAATGGCGTCGGTTGTTTTTATGGAAGATAAGGGCGGTGGAATCTTTAGTTCAATTTTGATTGCACTTGGAATTGGTCTTGTAATGGGACTTGTTCAAGGATATTTTGTTGCTTACCTTAAGATTCAGCCGTTTATTGTTACTCTTGCGGGAATGTTTTTTACACGCGGAATGACAACTATTGTAAGTAAAGTTCCTCGCACAGCTTCTAATCAGGCTTTTGTTGCGCTAAAAGATCATTATATTGATATTCCTTTTTTGGGAACTTATGCGCGTAATGGCAACTGGATTCCGTCTTCTATAGAAGTTGGAGTTGTGATTGCTTTGTTAGTAGTTTTGATTTTATGGGCCATGCTCAAATGGACTCGTTTCGGGCGAAATCTTTATGCGGTGGGCGGAAACAGCGAAAGTGCGCTTATGCTTGGAATTAATGTAAAAAGAACTCAGTTCTTTTCTTATGTTCTTTGCGGCGTGCTTGCAGGAATTGCGGGCTTTATTTACCTTTTGCATACGGGAGCCGGAAATTCTTCAAATGCAACTGGTGCTGAAATGCAGGCAATAGCTTCTTCGATTATCGGTGGAACATTGCTTAGTGGTGGAGTTGGAAGCGTTGTTGGAACGCTCTTTGGAGTAATGTCGCTTAAGACAATTAACAACATTGTTGTTGCTTCTGGTTTAAGAGAACCTTACTGGCAGAGTATTACAACCGGCCTTATGCTTTGTTTCTTTATTCTTTTGCAAAGTGTGATTCTTACACAGCGAAAAAAGAAAATGGGAAATATGCTAGCTTAACGGTCTGTACTAAGTTTATATTCACGGGGCGAAAGTCCCGTGTTTTTTTTGAAAATATAGCTGAAGTAGTGTGGATCTGAAAATCCGCATTCGTAAGCTATGTCGTAGCCTTTCATATCAGTTTCGCGCATAAGCCGCTTTGCATTTTCAAGCCGAACATTTGTAAGATATTCTATAAAAGTTGTTTTACATTCCTGCGAAAAAATCGTGCTGAAATGATTTGGGCTAAGGCAAACCGCTTCGGCTACAGTTGTAAGCGTTGTGTTTTGGTCGGCATAATTTTCTTCGATGTAGCGTTTTGCTTTTAGAATTACGTCGGCATATTTTCCTGTCATTTTTGAGTCGCGGAAATTTAGTGCAAAGTTCAAAACCTGGCTTACTTTTTGAGTAAAATTTTCTTCATCTTGAACTGCATCGTCTATAAATTTGCGCTGCAAAATTTCTGGATTCAGCTGTTTTATGTCGCCGCCAAGTTTTTCAACCAGTTTTGAAACTGCAAAAATCAAATCAACAAGAAGATACGACGCAAAAACCTGAAACTGTCCCGGATTATTATGAATCAGCGTCATAGATTCGTCGATTATTGCAGAAATATCATTTTTTCCGGCATATTTTAAGCGGTCTACAAGCGGGTCATTTTCTTTTAAGTCCAAAAGGTCAAGGCTGTTGTGCTGCAAATCATCTGAGCTGATAATTCTGTTTTGATTTTCAGAAGTTTGTTCTGATGTTCCGCCGAGTTCAAGAATGTGCTTTGCGTCTTCATAGGAAGTTTTTAGTTGCGAAAGATGTTCGACAGTTTTTCCAATTGCGGTGAGAACAGCGCAGTCTTGATTTTTGGTTGCAATGTGGCCGATTGTTTCTGCTGCGTGGAAAATTGATTCTTCGAGTTCCTGCTGCGAGCTGCCTTTAAAAATGCACACCAAAAGATTTGAATGATGAAAAAATGAAACAGCTTGCTCCCAAGCGGCAGAGTAGGAGTTTAAAAGCGAGCAGGCTTCCTGCTGATTCTGGCTGTTTCCGCTTAGGCTTTCTATTTTGCTGATTAAAACTTTGTAATAACGAGAAAGAAGATTTATTCCAAGCTCGCTGCATTTTTGCATAATTGTATTCGTGTCGGCCGAGCCGTGCACAAGGTTGTTCAAAAAATCTTTTTTGATTAGCGCTTCGTTTGTTTTGAGTTCTTCGCGGAGTTTTGAAATATCGGAAAGCTGTTTGCGCTCTTTATCAATTTGACAGGCGGTTTTAGTAAGGCTTGAAAGAAGCTCGTCTGGAGTAAAAGGCTTTAAAAGATAATCTTCAATTCCAATTGAAATTGCTTTTTTTGCGTAATCAAATTCGTCGTGCCCGGAAAGTATGATTATTTTAATCCACGGTTGAATCTTTTTGATTGCAGAGGAAAGTTCAAGGCCGTCCATAAAAGGCATTTTAATATCTGTAATCAGAATATCGGGCTTAAGCTCTTGAATCATAGAAAGTGCAATTTCTCCGTCGGTAGCTTCGCCAACAAAAACAAAGCCGCTTCCTTCCCAGTCAATTTTTGAGCGGATTCCTTCGAGAACAATAGGTTCATCATCAACAGCAAAAACACTATACATAGTTGCCTCCATTTGAAAGGCCAGCTGGTGCCACAGGAATTGTAAAAAATATATGGCTGCCTTTGCCTTCTTCTGATTCAATTAAAATACCTTGCGTTTTCTCTCCGTAATAAAGTTTGAGTTTTTTATTTACGTTATAAAGACCGTAAACAGAATTCAGTTTTTCAGAATCATCTGCGCCGTTAGAAAGCTCCTCTCTTACTTCAGTCAGGCGTTCGTTTGAAAAGCCTGCACCGTTATCTTGAACTTCAAAAAGAATTGCAGAGTGCGAAGCATCAGAATAATGAATGCCAACTTTTAGAACGCCGCGACCTCTTTTATTTTTTATACCGTGATATATTGCGTTTTCTACAAGTGGCTGAAGTACAAGTTTTATGATTTTAAAATCCAAAAGACTTTCGTCTGCATCAATTTCATAATTCAAAATATCAGCATACCGGATTTTTTGAATTGTAAGATAATGTTTAATATGGTCGAGCTCCTGCCCAATAGTAATCCATTCGTGGCCGCGGCTAAGCGAAATGCGAAGAAATTCCGAAAAAGCTTTTGTGATTTTTACAACTTCGTCAGTTTTTTCTTCTTCGGCAAGCCACACAATTGTGTCAAAAGTGTTGTACAAAAAGTGCGGCGTAATTTGAGCCTGCAAAGCCTTCATTTCGGCCTTTTGAAAGTTCTTCTGCTCTTCCATATTTTTTTTGATTAAAACATCAATTTGGCCGGCCATTGTATTTAAGTTTTTTGCGAGCGTGTCCAGTTCATTAACGTGCGGAATATCAATGCGAGCTGTAAGGTCGCCGTGCGCAACTTTTGTAGAAAGTGTTTCCATATCAGAAATTGGCTTTTGAATTGCCGCCGAAACTTTTATAAAACCTTGAATTGAAATTATGATTGCAATAATTGCGATGATAATTTGAATTCCTGCCAGAATTATCGAAGTGTTTCTAAGCGACTGATTTGTTTTATTTGCAGATTCAATTTCGCTGACAATAAAATCCTGGATAATATCCGAAAAAAGCGAAGTAATGTTTCTAATATCGTCGAGTTTAATTTCATTTTGAGTAACCGTGCTTCCTTTTTTCATTTGCGAAATCAGCATATCTACGTTGCGCTTTAGAGTTTCGTTTGCGCGATTTGCAACTTCCAGTTTTCCGCGACTTTCAGAATTGTTGCTTGTCAAAATCATCAGCGAAAGGCCAGTAGAAATTTCGTCGAGCATCATATATTGCCTTCCGTCTATGATTTCTTTTTTTCCACTTATGATTTTCCACAGTTCCGCAGGAATATCATTTTTTGCAATCAGATTGATTTTATTTGCCGTTCCAACATTTGAAATAATCAGGCTGTACTGGCGAATGTGAATTTGCGAAACAACGGCCGAATAAATTGTTGGAATAAAAGTAATAAAAAGCAGCGAGATATAGGTGATTAAAAGTGTTCGTCTAAGGCTTTTGTTTTTCAAAATTTGCTCCGTTTTTTATTCCAAGCTGATTTAGTAGTTTCGCGGCTCATAACCTGCAAAATCGTCATCTTCGCAAAAAACTCGCTCGGGTATGTACGTTTGGTGCGGAATTGCTTCGCCTTGTGAAATTTTTTCTATAAGTTCCATAAGAGCCGGCCCAAGATTCGGGTTGCATTCAACAACGCAGTTTAATTTTCCTTTTTTTAGCGCATCAATTGATTTTTGCTCGGCGTCTACACTTATAATAACTGTGTCTTTTATGCTGATTTTGTGCGCGTCAAGAGAATCTAAAAAGCCGAGCGTCATAGAATCGTTGTGAGAAAAAATTGCGTCGATTTTCTGGCCTTCAAAATAAAGTGTGTTTGTTGTGCGGCCGTTTTCAATAAGATTGTCGGCCAAAAGATTGTTGCAGATTTCTTTACCGCGCGAGCTTAGAAAGTCGCCGTTTTCTGTGTGAATTATTTTGAACTTTGGGTTTGTATTTATGATTTCCCGGAAGCCTGACGCGCGGTCTTTTACAACAGATGAATTTTCTGTGCCCGACATCTCAAAAATTAAAACATCGTCTTGCCGGTCGCGGAATTTTTTTAATAAAAAACGTGCAGCGTTTCGGCCTTCTTCAATGCTGTTTTCGCCAAGAAATCCTGCATATAAAGACGGGTCGGCGTTAATTTTGCGGTCTACAAGAATGACTGGAATGCCCGCTTCTTTTGCTTCCATTAAAACATTGTCCCAGCCGCCTTCTACAATCGGAACAAAGGCAATTACATCAACCTGATAAACTATAAACGAACGGATTGCCTTAAGCTGATTTTCCTGCTTTTGTTGTGCATCATCAAAAAGAATCTGAATATTATTTTGAGCAGCCGCTTCAAAAATAGACTGCGTGTTTCGTGTTCGCCACGCACTTTCGGAGCCAATTTGCGAAAAGCCTAAAATCAGCTTTTTAGATTGCGGCTCAGTAACAAAAGTTGTTTTTTTATGATTTTTTATCAGAAAAAATAGAACAAAAAAAGCAGAAACTGCAAAAACAATTATTGAGACTATTTTGATTTTTTTTATTTTTCCATTCATAAATCGAATTTCTATTCTAAATCCGAATATTTACGAAGTCAAATAAAAAACGCGGCTGTTTTCAGCCGCGTTTGTAAATTATGTGTTTATCAATTGCAAATTAAAGTCTTTCTTTTATAGCTGCAATAAACTGCCATGAATCAAGAGTTTCTTTTGCTGCCGGCTCTGCAATTCGGGCAATATCCCCTGTCATATAGCCTTCTTCGATTGTCTGCAGAGTTGCTTTTTCAAGACGTTTTGCAAAGTCAGTGAGTTCTGGAGTTCCGTCCAATTCTCCGCGTTTTGCAAGAGCACCTGTCCAGGCAAAAATTGTTGCTACTGGGTTTGTAGAAGTTTTTTCGCCTTTGAGGTAGCGGTAGTAGTGCTTTTGAACTGTTCCGTGACTTGCTTCGTATTCAAAGTTTCCATCTGGACTTACAAGAACACTTGTCATCATAGCAAGAGAACCGCAGGCAGAAGCAATCATATCGCTCATAACGTCGCCATCGTAGTTCTTTGTTGCCCACATAAATCCGCCTTCGCTTCTCATAACGCGAGCTACAGCATCATCAATCAAAGTGTAGA
>JAGCVK010000016.1 GCA_017962415.1 Treponema sp.
ATGTTTATTTACAACTGTATTTGTGTAATGAGCGACCAGCTTACAAGTAAGGCCGGAACAATCACAAGTGGTGAAGACCGCTTTATGGAATGGAAGACAAAAGACGGCAACATGGAATCCAAGGCCTTTGCCGATTTTACAACTTTCTTTGAAGGCATTTTCCAGAAAGAACGCTTACTCGACATTATCAAAAACTTCATATGTTTTAATAATGATGGTATCAATTCATACAAAATACTTGCTGGCTATCATCAGTATTTTGCAGTCCGCAAGGCTGTTGAACGCACAAAAGTTGCAGTAAGCGGTGATGGTAAAATCGGTGTCTTCTGGCATACTCAGGGCTCCGGAAAATCGCTTTCTATGGTTTTCTATGCACACCTTTTGCAGCAGGCTATTGATTCGCCAACTATCGTTGTTATTACAGACCGCAATGATCTGGATAATCAGCTTTATGGTCAGTTCTGTAATTGTAAAGATTTCTTACGCCAGGAACCTGTTCAGGCAGAAAGCCGCGAACATCTGAAGCAACTTCTTGAAGGACGTAAGGCAAACGGAATCATTTTTACTACAATGCAGAAGTTCGAGGAAAGTGATGAACCACTCAGCGACAGAAAAAATATCATTGTAATGGCAGATGAAGCCCATCGCGGCCAATATGGACTCACAGATAAAATCAAAACAAGCCGCGACGAGCAAGGGAACCTCATCGCCCACCGCACAATCGGTACCGCACGAATAATCCGCGATAGTCTTCCTAACGCAAGTTATATCGGTTTTACAGGAACTCCAATTTCCCGCGAAGACCGCAGCACAATCGAAGTATTTGGCGACTACATCGACGTTTATGATATGACTCAGGCTGTTGAAGATGGAGCAACCCGCCCTGTTTATTACGAAAGCCGTGTCATCAAACTCAAACTTGATGATAAAGTTCTAGTCCAGATTGATGCCGAATATTCCGCCCTTGCAAATAATGCAGATGAAGAAGTTATCGAAAAAAGCAAGCACGAACTTGGCAAGATGGAAGAAATCCTTGGCCACGAAAAAACTATCAACTCTCTTGTTGATGATATTCTTAATCACTACGAAAACGAACGCCAATATTTGTACACTGGAAAGGCAATGATTGTTGCTTATAACCGTGCAATTGCAATGAAGATCTATAAACGCATTCTTGAACTGCGTCCTGGTTGGGCTGGAACAAACGATACCGATGCTCGCATTGCTGTTGTAATGACCGAAAGCAATAAGGATCCGGAAGAATGGCGAGCAATCATTGGAAATAAAACACACAAGCAGGAACTTGCAACACGCTTCAAAGACAATAACAGCTCTCTCAAAATTGCAATCGTAGTTGATATGTGGCTTACCGGCTTTGATGTTCCGTCTCTTGCCACAATGTATGTTTACAAGCCGATGGAAAGCTACAATCTTATGCAGGCGATTGCCCGTGTAAACCGTGTCTTCAAAGATAAGGAAGGTGGTCTTGTAGTTGATTATGTTGGAATTGCAAGTGCCCTCAAACAGGCAATGAACGACTACACCGTTCGCGACCGTCAGAACTACGGTGAAATGGATGTTGCAAAACGAGCCTTCCCTAAGTTCCAGGAAAAACTTGAAATCTGCCGCGATCTTTTCTTTGGTTATGATTATACATCATTCTACGACGGTTCAGATTTACAACGTGGTATGATAATCAGCGGTGCTGTAAACTTTATTGTTGCTCCAGATAAGGAAGAACAGAAACAGGTATTTATAAAAGAAGCCTTAATGCTCAAGCAGGCTCTTTCACTTTGTTCTTCAATGGTAAAAGAACACATGAGACTTGAAGCTGCCTTCTTTGAATCAGTTCGAGTTCTCGTAATGCGTCTTTTGTATAATCCTGCAGAAAAGAAATTCTCTCTCAAAGAAATCAACGAACGTATAAATGAGCTTCTCAAGCAGTCAGTTAAATCTGATGGTGTTATAAATCTTTTCTCTGATGTTGGTGAAAAAGTAAATCTATTTGATCCAACCTTCCTTGAAAATATCTCAAAGATGAAAGAAAAAAATCTCGCTGTTGAGATGCTCAAGAAATTAATTGAAGAACAGGTGAGAGTTTACAAGCGAACAAATCTCGTAAAATCAGAAGCCTTCAGTGAACTCATTCAACAAACGTTAAATCGCTACTTAAATGCAATGCTAACAAACGAAGAAGTTATTCAGGAACTTTTGAAACTTGCAAAAGAAATGCTTCACGCAAGCGAAGAAGGAAATCAGCTTGGTCTTACCGATGAAGAACTTGCCTTCTATGATGCTCTTACTAAACCTGAAGCTGTAAAAGATTTCTATACTGATGATGAACTCGTTGCCCTTACAAAAGAGCTCACAGAAACTCTCCGCAAAAATAAAACAATCGACTGGCAGAAAAAAGAATCAGCAAGAGCCAAAATGCGTATGATTGTAAAGAAACTTCTTAAAAAATATCGCTATCCACCGGAAGGTCAAGAAGATGCTCTGAAAACTGTAATCAGTCAATGTGAGCTATGGACGGATAATTTAGTTGATTTTGATTAGTTTATTTTTCTTTGAAAAACTAAGCCTTTTCCCTTTTTAAACATTCCACTAAAATTGATTTACAAATGAAGCAAATAAGCGTTAGCGGAGCAATCATTCTTCGCACAAATTCAGAAACGAATCAAAAAGAAATATTTGCAACTCAGCGCGGCTACGGCGAATGGAAAGGCTGGTGGGAACTTCCTGGCGGCAAACTGGAAGCTGGCGAAACTGCAGAACAATGCATTGAACGTGAAATCCGCGAGGAATTGGCAACAGACGTAAAAGCGCAAAAAGTTCTTGGCGTTGTGGATTATGATTATCCGACATTTCATCTTACAATGCATTGTATTTTGTGCAAAATTGTTTCTGGCGAGCTAAAACTTTTGGAACACGAAGCTGCCCGCTGGCTTACAAAAGAAAATTTGCGTTCTGTGGATTGGCTTCCGGCAGATCAATTGATTTTGCCTAAGATTGAAGAACTTTTATAAAATTCTTTTGCGCGATAATACTTTTAAGTCGTTTTTCAACTTAAAGAAAAATGCTACAATGCAACTATGAAACTTTTGATTGTAATTGATATGCAGAATGATTTTATTGACGGGGCTTTGGGAACTAAAGAAGCCGTAGCCATTGTGCCGAATGTGGCCGACAAAATTGCAAAAGCTCGGGCAGCTGGTGAAATGGTTGTGTTTACCCGCGATACTCATCAAAAAAATTATCTTGAAACTCAGGAAGGAAAAAATCTTCCAGTAGTTCATTGTATAAAAGATTCAGAAGGCTGGCAGATTTCAAAAGCGCTTGAAACAAAAGCTAGCCGAATTTTTGATAAACCTTCGTTTGGCTCAATGGAACTCGCTGATTTTGCTGCGAGTTTGAATGGCCTTACAGAAATTGAACTTGTAGGACTTTGCACAGGAATCTGCGTTATTAGCAATGCCTTTATCCTAAAAGCAAAACTTCCAGAAGTAAAAATTTCAGTTGATGCAAGTTGTTGCGCCTGCGTTACACCAGAAAGTCACAAAACTGCTCTTTCCGCAATGAAGTTGTGCCAGATTAATATCTCTGGTGAGTAAAAAATGCAGCAGCCGGCTCATATTGCACATTATCATCTTCCGGGACTTTTTGAGTTTTACGAATTGTATAAACTCTTTCTTCCGCTTTGGCGCAAACATCGCAACTGGTTTTATTCGTGGTGCGAAATAAGTTCGATTTATGGTTCTCCAATGGACTGTCTTTGGGGCGGCGGCAGAGTTGGTTTTGGCGAAGCTGATGTTAATGCTGTTTATGAGCTTGTAAATGAATATAAGATTTCTGCAAGGTTGACGTTCAGCAATTCTTTGCTTGGCAAAGAACATCTTGCAGATAAAAAATGTAATTCGCTTTGTAAAAAGTTTTCAAATCAGCTGGCAAAAAATGGTTCAACGGCTGTGCGCAATGGTGTAATTGTTCATTCTGATTTGCTTGCGCATTATCTAAAAAATCAATATCCAGAATTTTATCTTGTTTCGTCAACTACAAAGGTGCTTACGAATTTTGCTGATTTTGAAGCAGAATTAAATCGCCCGGAATTTGCATTTGTCGTTCCAGATTTTCGATTAAATAAGAATTTTGAACGCTTAAATCAGTTGAATCAAAATCAAAAAGCTAAAGTTGAATTTCTTTGCAATGAATGTTGTGATTTTGGCTGCAAAAATCGTAAAGCCTGCTACGAAAACGTAAGCCGCAAAAATCTTGGCGAAGATATTGAAAATATTATTGAACACAAATGTACTTCAAATCAGGCTGCCGGCGGATATAGATTTTCGCTTGCAATGAAAAATCCAGGTTTTATAAGCATAGAAGATATTCAAAATATTTATCTTCCAAACGGTTTTTCAAATTTCAAAATTGAAGGAAGAGGGCTTGGAAGCGCTATTGTTTTGGAGTTTATTTTATACTACATCACAAAGCCGGAATTTCAGCTAGAAGTGCGCGAAGCGATTTATCTGGACTCAATGCTTGATTTGTTTTAGGATATGAAATTATGATTCAAATATTTGGAACACTTAAAAATTTTGATGTAAAAACTGCGCAGCGCTGGTTTTCTGAAAGAAGAATTCCTGTTCAGTTTGTTGATTTAAAAGAAAAAGAAATGAGCCGCGGAGAATTTGATTCAGTTGTTGAAGCAATTGCTAAACAGGCAGGCAGCAAAGCCGACGCTATCGAAGAAATGATTGATAAAAAATCAAAAGATTATGCAAGCATAGCTTATCTTGATGACAGCGATAAAGCAGATAAACTTTTTGAAAATCAGTTAAAATTAATGAAGCAGCCAATTTGCCGAAATGGAAAAATGGCCGCTTCCGTTGGGCTTGCCCAAAAAATCTGGGAAAGCTGGAAATAACTAGTTCAAAGCTAAATCGCCGTCTTTAATCCAGCCCATTTGGCGGAGCATTTTTCCGAATGCCCAGCACAAAATTGCTGGAAGTACAATACAAATCATAACAAGTCCAAACCAGTCAAAAAAGCCCGGTGTTATTGCTGTGGCTCCGTGACCAACTGCAACTGCGCTTGGTTCAAACCAGCCTGTGATTACACCAATCTGGCCAACAAGTCCGCAAGTTCCCATTCCAGAGCTTACAGCCGCGCCGTTCATTTCCATTTTGAAAATGCAGGTTGCAATTGGGCCTGTAATTGCACTTGTAAGAATTGCAGGAATCCAGATTTTAGGATTTTTGATGATGTTTGGCATTTGAAGCATAGAAGTTCCCAAACCTTGACTCAAAACTCCGCCCCAACGATTTTCACGGAAACTCAAAACTGCAAAACCAACCATTTGTGCACAACAACCTGCAACAGCAGCGCCGCCGGCAAGTCCTGTAAGACCAAAGGCTGCACAAATTGCAGCCGAACTGATTGGCAAAGTCAAAGCAATTCCAACAACTACAGAAACCAAAATTCCCATATAGAACGGGTGAAGTTTTGTTGTCCAAACAAGGAAGCGGCCAACAGAACTTGCAGCAGCTCCAATGTATTTTGCAGTTAAAACAGTAAGAAGCGTTCCAACCAAAATTGTTACAGCCGGAGTTACAATAATATCAACCTTTGTTTTTTTGCTTACAAGGCAACCCATTTCTGCTGCAATGATTGCAATAAACAAAACAGCGAGCGGGCCGCCAGCTCCACCAGTTACGTTAGCGGCGCTTCCAACTGCGGCAAGCGAAAATAAAACGAGAGCTGGAACGCCCATTGCAAATCCAATTCCAATTGCCATTGCAGCGCCAACTACTTGTGCGTCTGTTGCAAAATTTCCGACATTAACTAAAAACTGAAAAACTACATTCTGATTCAGGCGCAAAAGCTGCTGTCCAAGTGTTTTAATAATTGTTCCAATAAGCAGAGAAGCAAAAAGTCCCTGCGCCATTCCAGACATAGCGTCAATAAGATAACGCTTTGCGTATTTGTTCATAGCGGTTTTATCCTCCTGATAAAAACCGATAAACGGGCATTTTAAGGCTTTAATTGTAACGTGCCTTAACATGACCGCATATCACGGTGTTTGTGAGTAATTAAAAAAGATTTGATTGTAGTAAATTACTTGGTAGATGTGATACGCGGTGCGCCGTGGCGTCGCCGGTAAAGCAGGACACTATGGACTCTGACTGTTTGTTCATCTCAAACGTAAAATCTCGCTATAAAATAACAGAAAATGATATGTGAGACAAGCGGTCTTTGCTCGTGCGCTACTTTGGCTGCGAGTTCTTTACTCGCCTGTTTTTGACAAAAAATGCGTCTTGCTCTATTATAAATTTAAGCATGGTTACGATTTACGATATAGCTGAAGCTACAGGATTTTCTGCGCCAACGGTTTCTAAAGCGTTAAACGGGCTTGGGACTTTGAGTGAAAAGACCAGGCAAAAAATAATTATTAAGGCTAAGGAAATGGGGTATGAGCCGAATATCACGGCGCGAACTCTTACTACAAAAAAATCACATCTTATTGGCGTAGTTTATGATGATACAGGAATGCAAAAAGGTTTTACGCATCCTTTGTTTTCGCCACTTTTAACACGATTTCGCGATAAAATTGAAGCGGCCGGTTATGACATAATCTTTTTGTCACGCCATTTTGATATGAGTTATTTTTCTCATGCAAATTTCCGCTGCATTGATGGTGTGATAATCATAAATCCTGCAACAAATAATCCTTCTGATTTTGATGATTTTATAGAAGCAGATTTGCCGCGCGTTTCTACCAACACAATAATGAAAGGCATTTGCACGGTGATTTCTGCAAACGAGCAGGCTGGCTACGAGGCCGCAGAATATTTTATAAATCACGGGCATAAAAAAATTGCTTACATTTCGGCTCCGGTTGATGGAATTTCTGCGGCTCCGAGCGAGCGTTTTGAAGGTTTTAAGGCCGCGCTAAAAAAACATCAACTTTATGATGAATCGCTTTATGAACTAAGTGCAGGCTGGGACAAAGAAAGTGCCGCGCAGGCTTTTTCAAAACTAATCAAAAGACGAAAAGATATTACTGCGGTTTTTGTAACAAGCGATCAGCTTGCTTTTGGCGTTTATGATTTTGCAAAAAAAAATGGGCTTAGAATTCCAGAAGATATTTCGATTATCGGTTTTGATGATTATGCAGAATCAGAATATATTGGGCTTACAAGTTTTCGCCAAAGCACAAATGAAATTGCAGACCTTTCTGCGCAGATGATGTTAGACCAAATTGAAGGAAAACCGGTTCCGCCAATTATCAGAAGCCGGGCAAATCTGATTGAGCGAAATTCTGTAAAAACAATAAAAAGATTTCAGACTATTCTCAAGGGGTCAAAATGAAATCAAAAAAAACAGAAACTTATAAAAAACGGTGCGGCGACCGTAAAGACGGCAGATTAATTCGTTCTATAAATCCAATGTCGATTTTTGCGCTTTATGTTATGCAAACTCGTAACGACGCGAATAATTATATTTCAGATAGTGTTGAATTAGATGCGATCGAAAAATATGTTCACAAAAAACGCAACGAAGGTTTTGAAGGTTTTAATGCAATGTATGTTTTTGCGGCCGCTTATGTGCGTATTGTTTCTCAAAAACCTGGAATAAACCGATTTGTAAGCGGTTACCGGCTTTATGCGCGAAATAATATCGAAGTGATTATGACAATCAAAAAAGAACTTTCGCTTAATGCGCCAGAAACTGTGGTTAAATTTTTCTTTGAGCCGGAAAATACAATTGATGAAGTTTATAATCTAATGCATTCAAAAATTAAAGCCTATCAAAATGCCGCTGAACCAGAAGACGCCGATGATTTGGAAAAATTTTTGAGATTTGCTTTGAAATTGCCGCGAACACTTTTGCGCCTATTTATGAAGATTTTGAATCGGCTGGATTATAACGGGCACATTCCGCAATCACTTTTAAAAATAAGTCCTTTTCATGGATCTATGGTGATGTCGGCTATTGGCTCACTTGGCATTCCATCAGTTTTTCATCATCTATATAATTTCGGAAATGTTTCAATGCTCATTACTTTTAGTACAAATCGCCACGAAAAGGACATAAAGCGCGACGGCACTATTGTAAAAAAGCATTATTTAGATTTTATAATTACAACAGATGATAGAATTTGTGATGGCCAATATTATTCTGAAGCTCTGCACGAACTGCACAAATATCTGAAAAATCCAGAATTACTTGAGCAGCCCCCAAAAACGGTTGTGCAGGACATTCCTTAAAAAATAATAGGAAAATGCTGTAAAATCCTTCTATTTCAAGCAGAATCTTATAGGGTAACGGAAGCGTACAGCGCACGGAGATCCGTTTATATAGGCCGGCTTACATTTTATACCCTGCATTGCGGCCAACGCTGCATCAGCAAATCCGTAACCCGGATCTTTAAGCACGTTTATGAGTTTTATGATTCCTTGTTTATCAATAAAAAGCTCAAGATAAACAGTGCCTTCAATTCCCTGTTTCATAGCCATCTGCGGATATTCGATTTTTGAAAGAATATCTTTTGTTGGTATTTCTGGAATTACAGAAATTTTATGCTGCGGAACATAGTCGATATCTTCTTCAACATCAATTACCTCTTTTTCTGTTTCTTGTATTGTTTCTGAGGCTTTTACTTCGTTTACAACAATCTGCTGTTTTTCGACAACAGGCGGCGGTGGCGGAACATATTCTTCCACATCAACAAGTTTAAAAAGTTCAGCGTCCACAAATTGTTCTTCTTCCGCCGCCTTCACCGAAACTTTCACGCAAATCAGAATTGCCGCATGCAAAATCAGAACAAATGCAAACAAAGCCGGCCGGGAAATCTTCTTAAAACTGAATAATGCTTTTTGTGTCATTTTCTACATTTCCTCTTTGGCAACAAAACTTACAGTTCTATGCTGCAAAAACTGAAGCACAGAAACAACTTCGTTTACATATTTGTAAGGCGCGTTTCTGTCTGCAATAATATGAATGCGAACGCCGGGCTCTTCTGAAATGCGGCTTGTAATTACGCCTTCGAGCTCTTGAGAATCAAGAACTTTTCCATCAACAGAAATTATGCCGTTTTTTTGAACCCAAATTTCTAGATTTTTTTGAACCTGCGTTTTTTCAATCACTTTTGCTTCAGAATATTCGATTTTTTCTTCGTGCCTTTGATTTATAAGCGAAATCAGCATTATGAAAATCAAAAGAAGAAAACCAATATCCGACATTGAAGCGGTTGCAATTCTCGCAATTCGTCTTTTTCTTTTTAGTTCAAACATCTTTTTCTCCGAGCTTTACACTGCAGATACTTGTGAATTTTCAATCATCTTGAAAGAAAAATTTTCAATTTTTTTCTGTTTTACTTCATAAATAATATCAATTACATGCTGATATTCTGTATTGCTGTCAATCAGCAAAAGAAAAGTCATATTTGGAAAAACAGATTTTTTTTCTTCAATTTTTGATGAAAGTTCCAGAAGCGAAACTGTTTTTCCTTCCAAAATTAAGGTTCCGTCTGCTTTTAAATGACATTTCATAAGATCCTCAGTTTTTACAATGCGAGGCTTTTCTTTTGAAGGAAGGTTCAGCAAAAAACCTTTGTTCACATTAAAACCTGCAATTACGATGAAGAAGATTATCAAAAGAAATGAAAGGTCGTTTAACGCTCCAGAACTTGATGAATCATCAACATCGTGCTTCAAAAATCTCTTTATCATATTTAATCCTTCAAAAGAGCTGGCATTAAATCATTTATGCATTTTGAAGTTTCTGCAGCAAAAGTATCTACGCGGTGAACAAGAATGTTGTAAGCTACAAGCGATACAATTGCAATTATAAGTCCGAACACTGTTGTAATAAGTGCTTCGTAAATTCCGTTTGCAACAAGCTGAGCATTTACATCAGTTGCTGCAGCAATTGATTTGAAGGCGCCAATCATTCCAGAAACGGTTCCCAAAAAACCGGTTAAAGGTGCAATTGATGATGCTGCCGAAAGATAACTAAAGCCGTTTTCCATTCTTCTGATTCGTTCCTGAGCTTCGCATTCTGCGGCTTTTTCCATGCGTTCTTCGCCGTATTGTGAATTTTCCAAAAGTGTTTGCAAAATTGTTGCCGCTGTTTTTTTATGGCTCAAAGATGAAAGCATTTTAATTGCCTGTTCTTTTTTTCCGTCGTTGATTAGATTTTTCACTCGGCTTGAAAGAGGCGCAACTTTGCAATCGTGCCAGAAAATATAAATACTTCGCTCAATAATGATTGTCACGGTAAAAATCGAAAATGCCAGCAAAACCCACATAAAAGGGCCGCCCAACTTAAATAATTCAATTAAACTCCAGTTGTTTTCCATAATTTTTCTCCTATAAACTCCGCGCTAGCGGACGAATAAGCTGCAAAATTGCGGCGCTTTTTAATCAAAAAATGGTGTTTACGCTATTTTTTGATTAAAAACTGATTTTAAATCCAACGCTTGGAATTGGAATATTTGTAACTCCACTTGAAGAATCTTCGAGTTCCTCTCCTGTGTATTCGTCGAATTTCTTTCTCCTTTTTGTTTGAATAAGCCGCCTAAAATATTTTCTACGCCGCCGTAAACTTCCCATTTTCCATTGCCATTTTTGAACGGTTTTGTATAGCTAACTCTTAAATCAACTGGGAACGAAATTTTTTCTCGTAAACTATCGCTGTAATGAGATTCGTGTCTGTATTTTTTGATTTCTGTTCCATTATAATTTGTTGTGTAAGGCTTAATTTCTTCGTATTCAGGAGAAGGTGTTCCTGTTATGAAAGCAGCTTTTACCATAAAATTCCATTTTTCATTTGGTTTGAAATTAAGCACCATATTCAAATTATGGAAGCGATGGAAATTTGGATAATACCATTCGTCCAATGGATCGCCATTGGCTGTTGTTTCCATGTTCAAAGTTGGCTTTGTTGGATTCAAATATCTTGCATTTACAAATGAGTACGAAAGATAGCCGTTAAAGTGTTCGCCCAACTTTTTGGTAAGCATTAAATCAAAACCAAAACTTTGGCCTTTTCCGTCTGTTTTGCAGATTGGCATTGCAAACTTTTCTTCTTGTAAGCGATACAAACGCGAATATGTGTATCTGTAAAAGCCTTCGAGCTTGAACGTCCAGTTATTTTCAAACTGAATTTCTGTTCCTAAAACTGTGAAAATTGCACGATTCCATTCTGCAGAATCTAAGTTTCGTGATTTTTCGGCGGTTTCAAAATCCGCTGGCATT
Organism: Treponema sp.; assembly: GCA_017962415.1. Lineage (GTDB taxonomy): Bacteria > Spirochaetota > Spirochaetia > Treponematales > Treponemataceae > Treponema_D. The sequence goes on from JAGCVK010000016.1 coordinate 11,256, forward strand.
GCTGAGAACAGACCTGTGCCGGTTGAGAACGAAAGTTTGTTTACAATTCCTTTGTTGCGTAATGGCGTAATTTGGCCATAAAGACGCGGACTTATGCTTGGATCTGAGGAAATTGTAATATCATCTTTTTTGTTTCTGCTAAAGAAATGATCAATTCTAACGCCGGCTTCGCCCAGGAAAAATGTTGATTCGCTTCCATAAGTAAAAAGTGCATACGCTGAACTGTTTAGATTGTGATTTCCTTCTATATCAATAGAAGCATCATAATACTTATATGTATAACTTCCATCAGTTTCTTTTGATTCTTGGTTTCCTTTGAAATCAATATTAAGTTTTGTAAGTGAATAAAGTTCGTCTACTCCGCCGGTTAGAATAAGATTTTTTGTAAGCTCATAATCAGCTTCAACTTTTGTTTCAATATATTGATTTGTAGTTTTTGCGTTATAATCATTATGAACTAAATTATCTATTTGATAATTGGTGCTTTGGCCATTTTCTTTAAAAGTGTAATCTCCAGTTTCTGAAGAAAAATAATCAGTTTTATTAGTTAAAAAGCTATAACTTATAATAGAATTGAATTGAAGTTTTTCTGTTGGAAGCCATTTTGCGTTTAATGCTCCAAAGCCCTGAAGTGAATTGTAATCAATATTGATTTTATTTGTATGGCCGTCTTTCTCATTTTCAGATTCGATTTTAGTTCCGTTGTCGCCAATAAAGCCACTTAAAGTAAAGTTCAGTTTTTCGCTTGGATTATAATAAAATTTTGCGTAAGCGTTTCTAACAAACGGCGGTGTGGGTATTTCGTCAATATTAAAAAGTTTTAAAAGCTGATCAAAATAGGAAATCTTTCCGGTTACAAAAAGTCCCATTTTATTTGTGAATGGAATTTCCATATAAGCGCTTGTCATAAGCGTTGAAACTGAAACATCAAATTTAGCTTTTTCGCTTTTTGGGTTAACTGTATTGATTTCAAGAAGGCCCGCAAGAGTTCTTCCGTAGCGTGCAGAAAAAACTCCGTTTGACATTTTAAAACTGTCAACCATTCCCGGATCAAAGATTGAAGCGGTTGTTCCTAAAGGAGAAAATTGCCATGGATTAATCATATAAACGCCATCCATAACGCTTACTGTATCTGCCGGGTAACCGCCGCGAATAGAAGGTTGAACTCCGGTTTCAGTAACGCCAGGCAGCGTTTCTACAGAAGACATAATATCTTCTACAAGACCCACTCTTGCTGTTGATTCAAACTGTTCTTTTTCCATAACAATAGAAACGCCAGACTTTTCGTCGGTTTGTCCTGGTGCTGAACGCTGAACTATAAGTTCTTTGCCTTCAATAACATCTGAAATTGACATTTCAATTTGAAAATCAAAAACTTCATTGGTCGCATAATTTTTCTTTAAGGTAATTCTTTCAGTTTTATAACCTGGAATGGAAAGAAAAAGATTTTTGCTTGTTGAATCAGCAAGTTCAAAATCTGCTTTTCCTTCATAATCAGTTTCTGCCTGTATTTCGCCATTTTGACTGGTTGATATTTTTACGCCTTCCAAAGGAAGCCCGAGTTCCTTGTCTAAAACTGTAATATGCACGCTTGCAGCGTGAAAATTTGTAGCGACAAGAATTGCGAGACTAAAGAACATAATAATCTTCTTGAGCGCAAAACATGTTGTAATAGTGTTCTTTTTTCTAATCTGCATGCTTTCCCCCAAAAAGCAAAATTAACAGGCTAGTGAATTTTTGCTAATTCAAACTTTTCAAGAAAGTTCCAGTTGTACTGAAATACAGCACTTGCGCCATAAATTGCTCCGAAAAAGATTCCGGCAATCAATACAAGCGGACTGATGAGAACATACAAAACAATTTTCCCAATCGATAATAAAGACTTTACATTTCTAGTTTCTAAACCTTTTTTCATAGCTTTGCTCCTAAAAAGAATCACGCTCAACATAATAAAGCATTAAAAAAAACTATCAATATAAAAATTAGGAACCTAATATGGCATTTATGAGGTAGTTAACATTGGTAGGTGACATAGATATGAAAAAAAAAATAATGTTTTTGTTATATAAAAACATTAAAACAATATATTATTTTTATAACAAAATTGTTATAATGATAATATACATAAATATAAAAGGAGATTTTTTTATGAAAAAAACAAAAGTATTTTTAATTTTGGCTGGCATTATTTCTGTTGTGTTTGTTTCTTGCAGCAATGCAATTCAAGATGAGAAAGTGTCAAATGATTCAAATTATGCAGCGGTAAGGGCAGCTGAGAAAACTTCAGATGAAGATGGTGCGAGTGTTGCTATTCCTTTGGAGTGGACTACATACGTTTCTACTTCAAATCACATGTACGTTACTGAATCTATGATTGGTCAAGAAATCAAAGTTACGGCTCCTCTTTCTGTATCAGGTGATTATTTTTCAATGACAGAAAATCCGTCTTCAAGATCAAGAGTTACAATTGGACTTGATGTTGAAGATGAAGAACTGAAACAGGAACTTAGAAAACTAAAGGGAGAAAAGATAACTGTTGTAGGAATATTAACTGAAGTATATAGTCCATGGTCAAAACGTATGAAAGCTCTAAGAATTGAAGAAAACGGAGAAATAGAAGATCCTTTTCATATACATATAAAAGACCCAATTATACACGGTTACACTCGGGATATTTCTGATTTACTTAGGAAGATTAATTTAAGCGAAAAAAGCGAAGAATAGCTTATTGATTTCCGTAAGGCGGCGGATTTTCGGCGGCTTGCAAAGTTTGAGAATCTGGCGCTTGGCTTGCAAGAGCTTGAGATGCAAGATTCTGTGTTGAAAGATTTTGGCTTGCAAGTGCCTGGCTGGCGAGGTCTGAAATGTATTGGGCTTCGGCAGCCTTTTCTTTTGTTGTGCCTGCGGTGCCAAGCGAAAGTTTTTGAAGTGATTTTTTTTCGTTGCGCTGGGCGTTGAGGTCGCGGGCTTTTAGCAAGATTGCGGCAGCTTCTGGGGCTTTTATGTGAAGGCATTGTGCAATGGCACTTTCTTCGGCGGCGGCAAGATTTTCGAGCGTGAGAAACTGGCGCTGTAAGAGAAGCGCGCGTTTTTCGCCGATTCCTGGAAGTTCAAGGAAAATAGATTCTGTGTTTTCTTTTGTGCGAAGTCGCTGGTTTCGGCTTGTGGCAAAACGGTGAGTTTCATCGCGTACTCGCTGCAAAAGCCTAAGCGCATCGCTTCGTTTTGGAAGACAAATTGGAGTGCTGTTGCCAGGTCGGTAAATTTCTTCGTCGCGCTTGGCAAGGCCTGCAACCGGAATATCAAGACCAAGCGAATTTAAGATTTCTTCAACAGCGTTTACCTGGCCAATGCCACCGTCAATTAAAAGTAAATCCGGTAAATCAGCCTGCTCATTCAAAAGCCTTGTGTAGCGGCGCGAAACTGCTTCTTTCATAGAAGCAAAATCGTCTATTAAGCCGTCGGTAGTTTTCAAGCGGAAGTAGCGGTAATTCTTTTTATCCGGGTTACCATTGTAAAAACTGATGAGAGAAGCAACCGGAAACTTTCCGCCAATATGTGCAATATCAAAACCTTCGATACGAACGGGCAAAGTGTCGAGTCCAAGTTTTTCTTTGAGTTCTTCCATTGCAGGAGTGTCACCGCGGTCGCGAAGACGGCGTACAATATCTTCTTTTGCATTTTGCTTTGCCATTTGAATGGCCGCAACGTCGCGCGGAAGATCGTGCGAGGCAACCATAATTACCTGCGAAGTCGATTTTTTTTCTTCAGCAAGCCAGCGCGAAATATGGTCAAATTCCGAAGTGGAAGGAATATAAACTTTTGGCGGAATTGTCTTTAAATCATCATAAAAAACAGCAAGAAATTCAGCAATTAAATCATCATCGTCGTTAAGAGATTCTGCGCGGTAATTTTCGCGGCCAAGAAGTTTTCCCTGACGAATTTTCAAAACCGTAAAACTTACAAGTTCGCCTTCGCTCGCGTAAGCAATATAATCGCGGTCATCAGAATCAAAACTTTCTACAATATTTTGATTTTGAAGTACCATAAGAGCTTTTATGCCATCGCGTAATCTGGCCGCTTTCTCAAAATCAAGCGCCGCGGCGGCCGCTTTCATTTCGGCTTTCATCGCTTCAACCGTTTGTTCGCCTTTTCCCTCAAGTAACCTTTTGATTTCACCGATGTATAAATTATAAGACTCTTTAGAAATTTTACCGCAGCATGGGGCGCGGCATTGCTTAATATGATAGTAAAGACAAGGAGTGTCGCGATTTCTTAAAGTTCTACAATGGCGAATCGGATACAGCTTGAAGATAGCTTCAAGAAATGTTTCGAGAGCCGCAACATCAGGAAACGGGCCAAAGTAAGTGGAACCGTCCTGCAAAATGCGGCGGGTTTTAAAGATTTTTGGGAAATCCTCTTTTGTGATTCTCAAAACCGGGTATGATTTTCCGTCTTTCAAACAAATGTTGTAGCGGGGATTGTATTTTTTAATAAGGTTGTTTTCCAGCAGCAGCGCTTCGTACTCGTTTGCTGTTGTGATGTATTCAATAGAATTGGCGTGGGAGATTAAAAGCCTTGTTTTGACGCTTTGTTGACCGGAAAAATAGGAAGACAGGCGGCTCTTCAAACTTTTTGCTTTTCCAACGTAAATTACGGTGCCTTCTGCGTTGCGCCACAGATAGACGCCACTAGATTGAGGAGCTTTCAGAGCTGTTTCGTGCAAAATGTCGCGGGTTGTTGCAGGCTTTGCACCAGAAGTTTTGGCTGTCATGTTATGTTAGAAAATTGTATCAAAAAACGACTTATTGTTATAGCGGTTGCTGTGCTTATTTTTCTTTCAAGTACAACCGGATTTGCGGCACTTTTTGCAAAAGATTATGTGCTTGGCGGAAAATCCGGTTGGCCGCAGTTTCAAAAGCAGGAAAACATCACAACTGGAAAAGGCCGCTACGGTTACGATTGTATACAGCTTGCCTCAAATTCTTTTGTTTTTGATGAATATACAGATTTATTAATTGATTTTGAAAATTCTGAAAATCCAATTTCAGACGGTGATTATATAATCAATAAAAATAATTTCCAGCTTACAAATCAGACAAAAAATGAAAAATTTGCCGGCCTTAGCAGAAATATGGGAGGGCTTAGCGTTTCGGGAAAGCCTGGAACTTTTTTTGGCTCACAAGGCGTTATGGGTTCTTTTTCAATAGAATTTTGGCTTTGCCCTTCGATTGCAGAAAATGGCGAAATCGTGCTGAATTGGGAATCATCAAAAAATGAAAATGGAAAGTTGATTTTTCAGGTTGTAAACGGAACTTTTGACAAAGGCCACATCAAATGGGAATTGAATAATATTTTTGACGGTTATCAAAATGAAACAGGAAAAAATGAAGTTGAATTAAACGGAATTTCAAAAATCATACCTGATGTTTGGAGTTATCATGTTCTTTCTTATGATTGTGAAACTGGAATTCTTGAATATGTTGTAAACGGAATTACAGAAGATTTAAAATATATGACCGAAACTCGCAAGGAAGGCAGCGATGTAAATTTAGTGTATCTTGGAACTCCTTCAGAACTTTCGATTTGCTCAGAATTTACGGGAAAAATGGACGATTTTAGAATACTTAGAAGACCATATTGTCCGCCTGATTTTCAGTCTGCCGAGAACGCCGGAAAAATCGGCCACACACAATATTTGCCCGCGGGCGGCCGTTTTATCACAAAGCCAATAATGGTTTCAACTGGTTCAACGTTAAACAAACTGATTGCCGAAATGAACGTGCCGTCACAAACTGCCGTTTGCTTTTATGTGCGTTCTGGCGAAAATTTTTACGGCTGGAACGACGAATATCCTGAATGGAAGCCGGTTGAAAGCGGCGAGCAGATTCGTGGAATTACGGGGCTTTTCTTTCAGGTTGCAGCAGAGCTTATGCCAGACGGAAATGGTGAAAAAACGCCGGCAATTACTTCAATTAAACTTGATTTTACAGAGCTTCCCGAGCCATTGCCGCCGTTTGTCGTAAAAGCTGTGGCTGGAAATGGAAGCGTAACTGTTTCCTGGAATTATTCAGTTGATGATACAGCCGGCGGCTATTATTTATATTACGGAACTCGCCCGGGCGAATATCTTGGCAGAATTGCAATAGAGGGTGAATCGCCAATCAATGTTGGAAACACAACTTCGTTCACAGTTACAGGGTTGGAAAACGGAAAAATTTATTATTTTGCAGTTGCAGCCTGGTCTTCTTATGATATGAGGGTTGTCGGAAATCTTTCAAAAGAAGTTTTTGCGCGACCATTAGCGCGTTTGAAATAATAAAGTATAATAGCATATAGAGGGAGTTTATGGCTAACACTTTAATCTTAACAAAGGCGGAAAATGCAATTACAGCTCACGATTGGGAAACTGCAGTTCGCCTTTACAAAGAGCTTTTGCGCGACGATGAAACAAATATCGAATACCTCAATAAATTGGGAAGTATTTTTGTTCGCTCCGGCCAAGATGAAAAAGCAATTCAATTTTATGAGCAAATAATCACATTACAAAATGATAATATAGATGCAATGGTGAGCCTCGGCGGAATTTACCGAAGGCTTAAACGTTATAATAATTCAGTTTCGATTTTAAAAACCGCACAAAAAATCGCGCCAAATAATTTTTCAATAAGTTACAGTCTTGGCTTTACATACAAAGAAATGGGCACTTATAATGAAGCAATTGACGCCTTTGAATCAGTTTTAAATCAAAATCCAAAAGATGTGCTCGCTTATAATCATTTAGGTTCGATTTATACCGCTCAAAAAGATAATCAAAAAGCAATTGCGGCGTTTAAAAAAGGTTTGCAAGTTGATCCAAATCACCCAATTTTGAATTATAACCTTGCGATTGTTTATGAAAAGCTCAAAAATTTTCCAGAAGCAGTTCGTCATTATGAAACTGCGTTAAAAACCCGGCCGGGCTGGGTAGATGCAATTCGTGATTTTAGTGAACTTTTAATCCGCTGCCAAAATACAAAGCCCGCGCAAGTGCTCGTTGAACAGTCAATAAAACTTCATCCAGGCGATGTAGATTTGCTTTGCATTCTTGGCAGAATTTATTTGAATCAATTTGATTTTGATAATGCGGCCAAAACTTTTAAAAGTGCGGATAATTTAAGGCAAAATGATATTGATATTTTGCTTGGACTTTCAAAAGCGCTCGAAAAAGGCTCAAAAATCGATGATGCAATGGAAAAGGTTTTGCAAGCAGTTGATTTAGATTCAAAAAATCTTGAAGCCGCAAAACAATATGCGCATATTTTGCTTTCGGGGCAACATTATGAAAAAGCGCTCGAAGTTATAAAAAAACTCGACGAAATAACAGGCGGCAAAGATCCTCAGGTTTTGGATTTGTATGCTCAATATTTTGTTTGTCGCGGCGAAGATGAAGCTGCGGCCGCTTATTTTGAGCGAATTCAGAATTTGAATCAAAATTACAAAGAACATCTTATAAATGCAGCTTCGCGTTATATTCAAACCGGGAATTATGATAAAGCCGAAGAATTTGCCGCGCAGGTTGTAGATAAAAATCCGCAGCTTCCAGACGGTTATAATCTTTTGGGAACAATTCAAACTGCGCGCGGCGAGCTTACAAAAGCCAAATCTGAATTTGAAAAAGGTCTTTCGCTAAAAAATCCGAACATTTATGCTGCAAAAGAACTCGCAAAAATCAATCAGGAAATCAAAAAAAATCAGGCACTTTATAATGATGAAAATGCCGCAATTGAAATAGACGCCGAAAAAGAAAATCTGAATTCTGAAAATCAAAATGAAGAAAATGACCAGAATGAAATGGAAAAACTTGCCGAGCCTTCTGAAGAAGCCTTTGATATTTCGCAAATGGGCGATTTATCGTCGCTCGACAAATCTCTTGCAGAAGATTCTGATGATTTTTGGGAAGATTTTGATGATGATCCCGAACTTGAAAAAAAGCCGTTAGCCGACGAAGAAAATTCTTTTGATGAAAATTCTGGCGACGAAGATTTTATGTCGCTTATGACTCCAGAAGCAAGCGGCGAAGAAGAAAATTCGTCTTTAGAAAATCAACTTTTAAAAGACAATGAGCCTTTCGATTTTTCTGATTTTGAAGAAAATTCAGCTGGTGCAGAAAATTCCGACATCGCCCAAACTCCCGAGCCGGAACCGCAAGTTCAACCGTCGCAGCCGAGTTCTCAACCGCAAGTTCCGCAAACTCCGTTGCAGCAGCCTTTTCAACAGGCAATGCAGCCGGCGCCACAGCAATCAGTTCAACAATCTTCAATGCCGCAGCCTCAGCCGCAAAATCCACAAAGCCTGCAAAATCCGCCAGTTCCGCAGCCGCAGCAAATGCCCGAACCGCAAGCGCCAAATATTTCCGAATCGCCGCATTCTTTCAATGATTTTTCTGATGAAGTTGAATCAGCCGAAGAATTTGAGCCCGCTTCTGAAATTATGCCCGAAATCGATGCATCTTCTAACCTTGCAAATGAGGAAGCCCAAACTGTTCCCGAAGATGATTTTGATTTAGGCCTTTACGACAGCGATTTTTCTCAAAAACAAGAGCCTTTGCCAGAGCCTGCCAAAACTTCAGTTCAAAATAAAAATCAAGATAAAAACGCCCTTGAAAATAGAGCGGCACTTAATAAATCTATCGCAAATGAATTTGCAAAAAATACAAAAGGAATTTCAACAGACGATATGCTTAATAAAATTGAACGAATTTTAAACGATGATGATTTTGCAAAATCTAACGCAGCTGAACTTGAGCTTTTTAAGAAACTTCGCACGCTTTCGGCTTTTTTGCCGGAAAAAGAAAAGTCTTCTTACAATTCGTGCAGAATGCGAATGGTTATTGAGTACATAATTTCAAAACTTTCTGGAAAACCTGGCCTTTTGAAAACTGCCGAATCTCTTATAAAATCTGGCGTGCTTGGCGAAGAATATAATCGCCAGTTAGATGATGTTTGCGATGAAGAACTTAACAACGATCTTATTCGCCGCGTAATAATTGTGATGAAAAAACTTTCGCAGGATTTGGAAGATAAAGATTTAACAAATGCTCTTTGCGTAAGTGCCGATGCAATTCTTGAACAAATTGCCTTAATAGACCAAAAGTGCTCGATTTTTTAGATAAAAAAAGCATTTCCAACATAGTTTGATTATAAAAACGCCGGACGTTTTAGAAACTGTCCGGCGTTTTCTTTATATTCTGATGATTCTTGAATGCGTAATAACTTCGTTTCCGTCTTCTGTGATGAGCACGTCGTTTTCAAGGCGAGTTCCGCCAATTTCAACATCATAAAGTCCCGGCTCACAAGTTAAAATCATTCCAGGTTTAAAAACCTTTTCTGGCGCAACTCTAGGATTTACGCGTGGCTGCTCGTGAATTTCAAGGCCGATTGCGTGTCCAAGCCCGTGCGGCATTTTTCGTTTTGCAGCTGCAAAAACTGAATCGCATTTTTTGGCGGCGTCCATAATCGGGCGGCCAGGCTTGTAAAGATTAAGTGCTGCATCATATGCTTTTTGAACAAGTTCAAGCTGTTTTTCTTGAGCTGGAGTTAGCGGGCCTTTTGCAACAGTTAAAGTTGTATCGCTTGTGTAGCCGTTGTAAACAACGCCAAAGTCCAAAATAGAAAGGCCTTGTGCCGGCCATTGTGCTGCTGTGTAGCCCGGAAATGCGTGAATTGCAAAACTTCGCGAAGGGCCTGCGGCCAAAGTATCAAAACCTGTTCGCTGGCAGCCGTTTTCACGGAGCATTTTTTCGATTAAAAGCGCAACATCAGTTTCGGTTTGGATTTTTCCATTTTTGATTTGTGATTCAATTTCATCAATGATAAGGTCGCCAACGCGCGCTGCTTCGCGGGTGCATTCAATTTCGTATTCGTCTTTAATCATTCTGCTTTCAACAACAAATTTGTGAAGACCGTCTTCTTTGCAGCGGCAATCATAATTATTTAAAGAATCAATAAATTTAAGATAATCAGGGTAAGTAAGATATGGCGGAAGTTCAACTTTGCTGTTTTCTGCGTGAGTTGCGCAAGCGTTTAAAATAGCCTTTGTTGCATCTTTTGCATCATTTTTGTAGCGCATATAAGGCACAAGTTTGTCGTAAAAAGCATTTTGCTTTGCAAGATTTTCGTCCCACGCAATAAGAACGCTGTAACCGTCGCTAAAAATAATGAGAACGGCGTCGTTTGCGTGATTTGTAAAATAAGCTACAGCCGGGTCGCGATGTTCTTCGCTGTCAATAAAAACGCAGGCTCCTGTGTCATATTCGCGGAGTTTTGCAGCAAGTGTGTTGCGGCGTGTGCGATAAATCTCTTTTAATTGCTCTTTTGTATATTGTTTCATAAAAACCTCTATGCCATTTCATTTTTCCGAAATGACTTATTTTTTGACCTTTTTTAAAATTACTCTTACAATTTCATCTTTTGTGATTATAAGTTCAAGCACACCAACTGATGCAAAAATTATTGCAGAAATTACAATCGGAGCACCAAATGCAATTAATCTTCCGTTTTCTGCAAAAGTTGAAACGAGCGCTTTGTGTGCAAAGAAAGTTGGAATTGCAGCAATAACAGAAAAAATGCACATTTTTATAGCGTAAATCATTGTTCCAAAAACAAGATGTCCAACTTCAATAGCTTCCATTTTTTTCATAAAAGCAAAAAGCGAAATTGTATTAAAAAGGCTTGCAAGACTAAGCGCAAGCGCAATTCCGCGACCGCCCATTGGTTTTGAAAGCGCAAAAACAAGCAGAATATTTGAGCCAAAATTGATGATTCCGGCAATTGTCGGGAGTTTTGGCTTTTTTTGAGCGTAAAAAGCTGGAGCAATTATGCGGTTTAGCGCAATAAAAAGCAAGCCGGCAATGTGAAAGCGGAAAACGCCAAGTGTTAAGTTTACAGAATCATCATCAAAAAGTTTATTTTTATAAAGCAGCGAAATAAGTTCGCGGCCGGTAATCAAAGAATAAGCGGTAATTGGAATAGAAATTAGCGTCATAATTTTGATTGCTTGCAGCAGCATAGAATTAAACTGCGTCCAATCTTTTTTGTTTGCAAAAACCGAAAGGTCTGGCAGAATAACTGTTCCAATTGAAACAGCAAAAATTCCCAAAATCAATTCCTGAAGTCTAAGACTGTAAGAAAGGCTCGAAGCAATTCCAACGCCAACGTGTTTTGCCATAGAAGTAGAAACAGTATCATTAAGCTGATATGCCGCAATTCCAATAATAGTTGGCGCAATCAAAGAAATAACTTTGCGTGTTCCCGGATTTTTAAAAGTTTTGCTAAGAGATGTAAAGCCAACTTTCCAGCCGGTTTTGCGCACAAACGGCCATTGAAAAACCGCTTGAACAGAACCGCCCAAAATTACACCAATCGACATTGCGCGCGCCGGATTTGAAGTGTGCGGAGCCAAAATGTAAGTTGCAAGAATTACAATTCCGTTGAACATTACCGGAGTAAATCCAGAAGGCGCAAAAACATTGCAACTGTTTAAAATTCCCTGAAAAAAAGCCGCAACCGAAATCAAAAAAAGATACGGAAACATAATTCGTGTGAGAATTGTAGTTTCCTTTGATTCCAAAAGATAATATTCAAGGCGGGCAGCATAATCAGCGGCATTTTTTGCCGGCATATCGCAGAAAATCGGCATTAAAAATGGAGTGATTATAATTCCAAGAATTACAACGCAGGTTGTTAAAAAACTAACAAGCGTAAAAGTTGAAATCAAAAATTCCTGAGTTGATTTTTTGTTTTCGAGAGAATCGCCTTTAGAAAGATAATCTTTAAAAGTTGGAATAAATGCAGCAGAAATTGCATTTTCAGCAAAAAGTCTGCGGAACAGGTTTGGAATCATAAACGCAACCGTAAAACTGTCGGCGTAAAGACCAGTTCCAAGAAACGAGGCCTTTGTCATTTCGCGGATTAATCCCATAATGCGCGAAGCAAAAGTCATAAGAGTTAGCAAAAGCCCGGAGCGTACAATAGATTTTGAAGATTTTGATTTTTTAGATTCAAGATTATCAGTCATAATATATCATCATAAAAAAATTGCGAATTTTACGCAAGTAAATAGAAAAGTGATGAAAAAAAAGAATTCTGCCGATAATCAATTTATGGAAAAGGAAGCTTTTGGAATAGAGTTACAGCAGGCTCTAAGTAAAAAACAGGAATGGTACAACACAGAATGCCTTCAAGAGCTGCTTATGCAGTATCGGCTAATGCATTCGTGCGTAAAAAATTTGTATGACTGTTTTGTCAAAAAATCTTTGATCACGCCAGATCCTTACAGACTGGATAAAAAGATTTCTGAAATCACAGTGCCGGAAACCGGGCAATTTTCTGAGAATGAAATATCAAATATTTTTGGCTCACGCTTTTCGGATTACGAAACAATGCTTGATTTTATTTGCACATATTTTCGTTTTACAACAGAAAACTTTTCCATTCAGAATGTAAAAAAATTGCTGGATTTTAATAAAGTGTTTGAATGGGACGACCTTTCAATGAATAATTCAAAAATGAATACGCGCGCGCTTGCAATCACAATAAATAATGCAAAAAATGGTGCGCCAAGCGTTGTTCAAAGTATGATAAACGACAGCATTACAAAATGCTCGCAATCAACAAAAATAATCTCAAAAATTTTGAATGAGCTTGGAATTTTCCTGCGCGAACTTTATAAAGGCGGGCTTAGAAAAGATTTATTTGATCACCCGGATTTTAATCGCGAAAAAGCCGCAGAATCTGCTGATGCTGAGCTTGCTGAAATCAAAAGACTTTATACAAAAGTAACCGGCAAAAAAACTTTTTATAATGACTTAGTAACAGAAATTATAGAAGAAGATCACGGTCCAGATAAAGAAAAAAGGCAGGCCGCAGTTTTAGAAAAACTTGCAATCAAAAATTCATCAAAATTTGAAGAAAAGAAAAAAGCCGTCCCAGATACAAAAGAAATGATTATGCAGGCGGTGCTTGCGCTTGGTGCAATTGCTCCAACTTTACTGCAATTACATACAAAACTTTTGGATAATTTTGGACTTTTGTTTCAGAAAAAAAAGGGCTTTTTTAACGCAATTATTGCAGCAATCAAAAAGGCTTTTCATATTTCCCAAAGAGAACGCGTTTGTCAGATTATGGTTAAGGATTCAAAAACTGGCGCCGAACGGATGCAGAAAATTCATATAAATGATTTTCTTGCCGAATTGGCTCAAAAAGAGCGCATTTATAATGGAATTGGAGCAAAAGCCGTTGAATATCAAAAAATTGTGTCTTCAACCGAAGAAGCAATTTTAGGTTTTGTGAACAAGCAGATTTCTGAAATCCAGTCGATTTTTGTGATTATAAATTCTTTAGATGCTCATTTTAAAAAAGAAGTTGATATAGAGTTTAAACCAAAAATCAAAGGAATGCAGATAGAGCTTTCAGCCTTGCGTAATTCCATAATAAATGCTAATAAGAAACGTGGGGAATATATTTCCTTTAAAGATGAAACAGAACAAATGCATAAATTAGGAATTTCACATAATGCTTAAAAACCGAAAATGCATCGCCGCGGCGATTTTTGCGACTTTACTTTTGAATCAGGCGATTTCTCAGGAAATGCCGTTTGAACATTCTCCTGAGCCTGAACTTTCGCCAGAAAATCAGCTTGAGCTTGAAAATCAGCAGGAATTAGAAGAACAAAGAAAACAGATTCTTCCGCCGGAACTCCAGAAAAACTTTATAATTGTCGAGCCGGTTCGAGTTCATGAATTAAATCCGCAGCTTACAAATTATGCAAGCGACTCTCAAATATTAAACGGCCTTTTTGAAGGGCTTTTTACAATCAGTCCAATTACTTTAGAGCCGCAATATGCGCTTGCAACAGAATTCAAAATTTCGCGCGATAAAAAGCGCTGGGCAATTACTTTGCGTTCCGACGCCCGCTTTAGTAACGGCGAAAAAATAACTGCCGAGTCGGTTCGCAAAAGCTGGCTCAGAATGCTTGAAAATCCGGCATCGCCTTATTCTTCGCTTTTTGATATAGTTCGCGGCGCGCAAGCCTTTAGAAACGGAAAAGGCGCAATCGAAGATGTTGGGCTTTACGCAACAGACGAAAATGTTCTTTCTATATATTTAAATGCGCCGGCAAATTATCTTCCTAAAATTCTTTGTCACACAGCTTTTTCGATTACGCATGAAAATCCCGAAGTTTACAGCGGCGCTTACGAGCTTGAAATTAGTGCTCCGCGAAAATATGTTCTCAAAAAAAATCCTTATTATTGGGACAAAAACAACGTTATAATTGAGCGCGTTAGTTTTCTTCAATCAGATAATCCAGATGAAAATACTTATTATTACAATACCGGCGCAGTTGATTGGGTTTGTGGTCGTGTAAATCAAAATCAGATTTTGGACACAAAAGCCTTTCAGGTGAACGCTGAGTTTGGAACTGGATTTTTGTACTTTAAAACAAGCAATAAAAAGCCAATGGGTTTTAAAACTTCGGCACTTTGGGATTATCCGGAATTTAGAGCTGCTGTTCTCGAAGCATTTCCTTGGGCAATAATTCGCAAAAATTATATGATTCCTGCAACAACGCTTGTTTATCCGCTTTCTGGTTATCCTCAAGTTGAAGGTTTTGATTTTACTGATGCAATTGAAGCTTCGCTTAAAATGAAAGACGCACGCAAAAAATATAAAATTCCCGCTGAGCAAATTATTCCGCTTGTTTTTTATGTTTTTGATAATGAATTTGATAAAGCCGAGCAGGAAGCAATTCAAAATGCGTTGTTGCCGCTTGGAATTGATGTTCAAATAAAAGGCGTTCCTTCTTCGGAATATTATGCAACAATTGATTCAGCTGACGCAGATATTCTTGTAACTTCCTGGATTGGCGACTTCGCTGACCCTTTAGCGTTCCTTGAATTATTCCGCGGCGGCTCCACTATGAACACTTCTGGCTGGCACAACAAAGAATTTGACCGGCTTATTGAGCAGGCCGCTGTTGCTAATGATTCTGAGCGATACAATTTGCTTGCTAAGGCTGAAAATATTTTGATGGACGAAGCTGTTGTTCTTCCGCTTTATAGAATTGTAACTTCTAATGTAATTGATGTAACGGAAGTTGGCGGCTGGTACGTTAATGCTTTTGATCATCATCCTTTAAAATTTTTGTACAAAAAACAGTCAAAACTTAATTCTGAAAATATTGTAAAAAGATGATTTTTTATTCTAAACCTTAATAATTTTTGCACGCCTGCTAAAAGTTAGTTTTAGCAGGCGTTTTTTTTATGGGCTCGAGAGCCCGTGAAAATATGGAGCGAAGCGGAATATTTTCATAATAAACCACCCGCTATGCGGGTGTGCGACAAATGCTTATAGCAAAAAAAACTTTCCTCCAAAGCGATACAATGAGATTGTTCA
>JAGCVK010000017.1 GCA_017962415.1 Treponema sp.
TTCATAAACAGTTCAAACCAGCTTTTAGTTATTTGCTGAATTGAGTTTGTCAATCGAACTTCAAGAACTGAAGTTCGCGGGTGTGTGTTTTTATATATGGTAAAAAAAACACTTAAAAAATTATTTAGTCAGTTATTTCCTTCCCTGATTTGTCAAAGAACTTTTTGTTTCGTTCGTGAGTCGCAACTCAGTGTTGCGACGGTGATAGAGAATATATACTCTTCACCAAAAAGTGTCAATAAGCAAAATGTTTTTTTTTGATTTTTTTTTAGTTTTTTTGTAACTTTTTTTAACCTTTTTTTTACTTTGTTTTTATGCGGTTTTTTAAGGTTCATTAAAGTGCCGCTGCCAGTAATAAACTTCCGGAGTCTTCTTGCCGGCGTTTCCAAATGATTTTGCTTTTAGTTTTTTTTCAGCATTTCATCGTTAATTTTACTTTTGATTTACTTTTGATTTACTTTTGATTTACTTTTGATTTGCTTTTGATTTACCTTTAATTTACCTTTGATTCACTTTTGATTCACTTTTGATTTATCTTTGCTGATAACGCATTTCTGCTTTTTTTGTAGTTTTCTTTGGGAAAGAGTTTTTTGTGAACTTACAGTTTTTCGGGGGTTTTAGGGGGACGGGTTGCTTTGAGGTTGCGGGCAGGAGAGGTTATGTTTTTATTTTCGAAACATATTCCCCCTAGGCGGGTGGGTAGCGGAAAAGACCGCAGCGAGGGAGCGAGCCGGAGGCGAGCGACCGAGCGAGGACTTTGGAGCGCAGGGCGGGGCCCCGCCCTCCTGAAAAAATGTAATATTCAAGCTGGATTTATGGAATTATTTTTGAAAATTCATATATAATTCTTTTGAGGACAAAAATGAAAAACAAATATGGCATAAAGTATAATTTGTGGTTTTTACTCTGCTCGATTATTGTGCTTATTTCTGAAAACTTATTTTTATTGTGGAAAGTTGTTTCTGTAAAACATTTGATTTTGATTCAGATTCCGTTAGTGGCTTTTATTATTTTTTTTAATATTCATCCTGATGTTGTGAATAAAATCAAAAATCCAAAACTTCATCATTGTGCGGGCGGAGTTTTTCTTTTAAAACTTTTTCTTTTTACAACGGCAATTTCGATTTTGATTGTACTTTTTACGCGTTTTTTTAGAATCAAATTTTTGGCCTGGATTTTCTTTATTGAATTTATTATTTTTTGGAACGGAATTACGCGAACTTATTTGTATTCAACTCAAATGGGAATCAAACTGCGTGTAATTGGCGCTGTTTGCGGAATGATTCCAATTGCACACCTTATTGTTTTGTTCAAAATTATACAAACTGTTGATAACGAGATTTTTTTTGAAACTGAAAAAGAAGAACTAAACGAAAAAAGAAAGTCTCTTGCAATTTGTAAAACTAAATATCCGATTATTATGATTCATGGCGTGTTTTTCCGTGATTTTAAGCATTTTAATTATTGGGGCCGAATTCCGCAGGAACTTGAAACAAATGGCGCCAAAATATTTTATGGAAATCATGAATCGGCAACTCCAATCGATAAAGCCGGTGAAGAACTTGCAGCGCGAATCAAAATGATTTTAAAAGAAACTGGCGCAGAAAAAGTAAATATAATCGCGCATTCTAAAGGCGGACTTGACTGCCGCTATATGATTTCAAAATGCAATATGGAAAATTATGTTGCGAGCCTTACAACTATTAATACGCCACACCGCGGCTGTATTTTTCCCGAATATCTTATGGACAAAAAAATTCCCGAAAATACGCAAAAAGTTATTGCAAAAACATACAACAAAATTTTACGAAAAATGGGCGATAAAAAGCCGGATTTTATGTCTTCGGTAAAAGATTTAACTCAAAGCGCGTGCCTTCGTTTTAATCAGGAAATCAAAGACAGCCCGCTTGTTTACTATCAAAGCGTTGGTTCGATTATGAAGTCTAAAAAAAGTGCGCCATTTCCGCTGAATTTTTCTTATGATTTGGTTTATAAATTTGACGGCCGAAACGACGGACTTGTTGGCGAAAAATCTTTTGAATGGGGAAGCAATTTTACATTTCTTGAGTCAAAAGGAAAGCGCGGAATTTCTCACGGAGATATGATTGATTTGAACAGAGAAAACATTCGCGGCTTTGATGTACGGGAATTTTACGTTAATCTTGTTGCAGATTTGAAAAATCGCGGATTTTAACGCTAACATAGAATCACAATGAAAAAAAATATATAATAATTTTGGGGGATAAAATGAAAACTGCTGCTGTATTTTTTGCTGATGGTTTTGAAGACATTGAAGCTCTTTCGCCGGTGGATTATTTACGACGTGCAAAAGTTGAAGTAATTACTGTTGGCGTAAAAGGTAAAGCTTTTAATGATACGATGATTGTTACCAGTTCGCACAATGTTCAAATGGTTATGGATATGACGCTGGATTCTTATTTGCAAAAATTTGGAAATTCAATTCCGGATTGTGTTGTTTGCCCAGGTGGAGCGCGCGGAGCTGTAAATCTTTCGGAGTGCACAACTCTGCTTACTCATCTTGAAAAAGCATGGAGTGAAGGCCGGCTTGTTGCTGCAATTTGTGCTTCTCCTGCAGTTGTTCTTGGAAAAACAAATATTCCTGCTGGTAAAAAATGGACTTGCTATCCTGGAATGGAAGGTGAATCTAAAGCTGAATACAAAAGCGGCTACAGCAACAAAGTTTTTGTTACCGACGGAAATCTTGTAACTTCGCGCGGACCTGGAGCCGCAGAAGAATTCTCAATGGAACTTGTAAGAATTCTTGCTGGCGACGAAGTGTACCAAAAAGTTCACGACTCAAGTCAGCAGCGATAAATCAGAATAAAACTACTTTTTTTGGGCGCATTTTTGCTAACGCAAAAACCAGGCTTTCCGCCGTTCCGCGCTAACCGCGCTCCATACTTTGCTACGCAAAGTACGCCTGCGGCGCGGCTCCAATCCTTTGCGCGCGTTGCTTCTTTTTTATAATTCGCTTTCCTTATTTTTTATTTCATCGGAAAGAGTTTTGATTTCTTGTTGAATATCATTTAAAATTTTTATATCTTCTGGATTTTCACAAGTTATAGAATCGCCCTGCAAAAGCATTTGCGAAAGTTTTAAGCACATTTCTTCATATTTGCAATCGCGTTTAGATTCCAGTTTATGAATTTCAAGTTTTAAAACACTTTTATCGGTAAAATCCTGAACTTTATCGCCGGCCTTTTCTAAAGCTGCTTTTGAAGCCTGTGTTCCGCGCGAAAATAAATCTTTAACCTTATTTCCAATTTCATCAATATTCATAATTAGCACCTCTTAATTGCAAGTAATGTTAAATCATCAGACTGTTCATCTTCGAGCATCTGATCATAATCTACATAGTTCACGCCAGCAGAATCTTCAACTTTGTGAGCCGCATAGAAATCATACATATTAAAATATTTTGAAAGAAACTCGTCAATCTTTTTATCAATTCTAATATAATCAGTTTGCGTCACTTTATCTGATTTGTAAAGTCTAAAAACTTTTTCCAGCGAAGCAAGAGCAACAATCGCTTCGGAAACTGTTCCTTCGCATTTTGTAAAATCAAATTCAAGAACTTCGCCAATTGCAGGATTATCAAGTTTGGAAAGTGTAAATTTCCGCTTATTATAAACCGCTTCAATTGCCTCTTTGATTCGCTCAGGACCAAATTCTTCTTTTGCATCTTCAAGTTTTATTTCAATTTCTTCTTCGTGAGTTTTTGGATTCATTTTTTTAACTTCAACTTCGTTCTGGCGAACTGAATAATCAGTTTCGCGGATTCTTCTGGTTGATTCTTCAATACCGTCGGTGTAAAGGAACAAAATATCGCCATGATTCAAAACTGTTTTTTCCACAACAAAACCGCCGCGCATTGCAACCAAATCAGAAGTGAAAACGCCGGCAGTTGGAGCCGAAGCAAGCGTTAAAAGCTTCATTGTGCGTGTTTTTGAATCATAAATGTGCACAAGATTATCGCCGGCGTTACACATATAAAGTTCGCCAGTTTTTACGTTCAAAAGACAAATTATCAGCGTTGCAAATTTTCCGCGAAGTCCAAGCCCTTCAATAAAATCGTTTATCTGCTCAACCAGCTTATTTAGATGAGTTCCATTTTTTGCGTAAGTCCATTTTTGGAAATATCTGCGGAAAATTGTTGCAACAACGGTCATAATAATTGCCGCAGGAATTCCGTGTCCTGAAACGTCGCATTTTATGATACAAAACCAGGTATCATCGAGCCGTTTATAATCAAAATAGTCGCCCGAAACACCGGATTCACCTTCGTAATAACCAAAGCATTCAAGCTCGTTATCTTTATATTCTGCATAAGTGTTTTTATTGTTTGCGCCAAGCGCCTCAAGCGGCAAAAAGGCTTTTTGAACGGCCTTTCCGTCCATTGCAAGCGCTTCCTCTTCGGCATTTGCAACAAGCTCGTGGGTCATATTGTTTACAGCATCACCAAGTCGCCCTACTTCGTCTTTGGAAGATATTTCTACATCTTTTCCTTTAAGGTTGATTTTGTTTTTTGTTTGTCCAATCATAATTACATGCTTTTCGAGTTTTTTGATTGGGCGGACAATTAACGATGCAAAAACATAAGCGCCGACAATTCCAAAGGCTACGGCCGCCGCGGCGATTACTAGTGAGAACATTACGATTTTGCGGATTTCTGCATTTAAGCTGTCTATCAAACTTTGAGTCGAAAGTTCAAGATAAATTACGCTGTGAATGTAATTTCCGCTTGTGCCTTTTCGATACATAACCGGACGATAAAATATATAATCTGTTCGGCTGCGGTCAAGATTTTGTGCGTCAAAAGCCGGGTATGAGCCGGCTGCGGCCTTTGAATATTCTGCGAGTCTCGAATCAAGCTGATTTCTTAGTTCTACAATAACATCAGAAAGCCGCTCTGCTTCTTTTGTGTCTTCTTCTACAACAGAAGCATAAAGCGTTTGTGCCTGGCGCGAAAGTTCATCTATCTTATTTGAAAGCTCTAAAACTTCGCCCGCAATTTCTTTATCAAGTTCTTTTAATTTTTGTGTTACTTCAAGAATCACTTTTTCAGAAATTTCTGATTCTCCGTAAATCAAACTGTAGCTTTTTGTTTTCAGATTTATATCCGGATCATTTGTTGCCCAAATATAATTCAGATTTTCAGCCGAAGAAGAATCAAGTTTTTGACCAATAATCGTAACGTATTTTACTTCGTCCATTGCGTCTTTTTGGCCAGGCAAAGCTGTAAGTTCAAGAAGGTTATTTGCCGGGAAAAAGTTTTTTACACCAGAATGAAGACTTTCAAGCAAAACTTCGGTTCGGTTTTCAAGCCCAGCTGCCATTGTCTGCTCCTGAAGCCGAATTACTTTATAACCATTTTCGAGCGTTACAGCGATTACAACCGCAATTACTAATGAGAACGCAAAAGCAATAAGTTTTTTCTTAAGGCTTGGAAGTCTGCGGAAATTCTTTCCTAGATTTTTCAACGGCATGGCAGCTCCTATATAAAGCGAGTTTATTTCGCTTTGTGTAAGTTTTTTTTCGCGTATATTCTGATGTAAATTAATTGCTATAAATAAAAATGTAATTGCCGCAATCATTATGATTATAAAAATCAAAATCAGGCTGATTGCAACTTTGTACTTATATTTTCTAAATTCTGTTTTTAAATGATTTTCAGGAAGATAATCTGATTCTATTTTCAGCGTTCCGTTTTGCGAAATTTTTAAAACTGTGCCGGTAAAATAAAGCCCGCGATCTGTGTGCAAAAGGCCAACTTTGTAAGAACCTTCGTCTAAATCGCTTCCAAGCTGAACGCCAGAAATTCGCGAATCTGATTGAACACGGAATTTTCCCTGAGAAGCCGATAATTCCAAATCATAAGGGGCTTGTCCATCAGCATCAATAAAAATTTTACTGACTGTTCCGTCGTAAGTAAAACCGCCGCCCAAAATTGTAAGCACAGAATCGCCCATTTCATTTGCAGCCTGCTGAACAGAAGTTACATAAGTTGAAGGCTCGTATTTATTCAAAATAAAAAGTTCAGAACGTGCCTGACCGATATTTCCAACTTCATCAACAGCACAAACCGAAATCATATAAACACCATTCGGGCGGTTATAAAAACGCGCCGTATTCAGCGAATCAGTTTGTGTCGCATTTGAATAATTTAGTTTTACGGAACGCTCAACGTTTGCTTTATAACGCTCTAAAAGATTATTTTTGATTTCCGAAACATTTTTTGCCGAAAGCTCAATTTTATGATTCTTTGTAACTGCAATTGTTTTTGGAATCGAGCCAAGATAATCAATTTTGTAAAGGTATTGCGAAACATCATTTGAAGCAGAAGTTTTCCACTTTAAATTATAATTATTTGAATCTAAAAATCCGTATTTATCGAGATTTTCAAGCGCAATTTTTGGCGCTTCTGGCGGCGTTAAATCCAGCTGATAGGAAATCTGTGCCACTTCAGACCAGTTTCCAGCGTAATCTGCAACACGAGCCGCCAAAATATAAGTTCCGTCCTGGCTTGCTTTTAAGCGCAATTTATTTTCTTTTGTAAAATGTTCAATCTGGCGCACAGGCTCGCCGGCTTTTTCGTAAGACCAGGTATAAGAATAACCTGAAATATTTGACGAATCTGAAGGAAAGTTGATTTGAATTTGAACATCTTGCGAGCGCGAGCGTTTTCCTTTTTTAAAAGAAAGCGGCGTAAAAGTTGGCGGCAAAACTGATTTATCGGGCGACAAAATTGCAATTGAGTTTTTTAAAGCGGTATTTTTCTGCTGCCAGATAAAAGAAAGTACTTTGTTTCCGTCTGCTTCCAAAGTCAAAAGCGGATACACAAACATATTTGAATTGCGGTCTTCGGCAAGGCGTGTTTCGTTCCAGTAACTTCCGTCTTTTTTTGCCATATAAACTGATTCGCGGCCGCGCCTTGTATCAAACCAGGTCATATAAAGTGCACCGTTGTACGAAAAAAGTACCGGCCGGCTTGCATTTCCATTATCAGTTATTTTTTCTGCGGAGCCGGAAGTTACTCCCAAAGACGAAATGTTTTCAATCCAAATTGAAGAATTTACCGAATCTGTTCGTTCCCACGCAAGATAAACAAGCCCGTCAAATTCAAAAAGATACGGCCGCTGATTTTGATATTCATAAAACTGCTTTCCCATTCTCTGCGAAAGCGACTGTCTGTCTGTAACTAAAACAGGAGCGCTCCAGCCTTTTCCTGAATCTACAGTCATATATAACTGATAAGAAAGTCTTCCAGTTTCAGCTGACGTATACTGTGCTTGAAAAACAACAATATCTCCAAAAGAAGAATGAAGTAAAACCGGAATAAAAGGATTTCTGTAATTTGCCGCCGGGCTAAACTGCGAAAAACGGCTCCATTTTACGCCGTCAGAAGAATCGGCTGAAAAAATTGTAAAGGAATTTTCTTCGCCAACAGAAGTAAAAAGTTTAAAAGTGTCATTTCCGGTTGCATAAATTCTTGGCGCAATTGTAATTGAAGAAGTTGCCGGAAGTTTTGTTTCGGTAAAACTTTTTGCTCCGTCTTGTGAGACAAAAACCGAAAGATTTGAACGGCCAGTCATTACCGCAACGCCAATTGTTCCTTTTTTTAAAACAGCTGCAGTATAAATATCTGGAACTTCATCGCCAGAATAACTAAAAGGCCCGGCAAATCTTTTATGTTCAGAATATTTTTTAAGTGAATTATATTTTCGAACCGAAAGATAAATCTGCTTTTGAGATGAATCAACTTCCTGCCAAAAAAGATACGATTCTTTTTTATTTACCGATTCAACCGTAAAAGGAAATCGCGCTTCTGTGTTTGTTATTACATCAGGATTTTCCCAATAAAAATCTTCAGCCGCAAAAGTACCCAAAAATACAAACGTAAAAAAAAGGAGAAGAATTATTTTTCGTAAAAAATGATTTTTTTTGTTCATCAACTAGCTTCGCGCCTCAATCTTATTCTTCAAATCCTTGATTTTCTGCGAATTGGCATTTGAAGGCTTTCTTAAAAGCTGTTCAACAATTGCATTCGCACCAACTATATTATTATTCTGAAGTCTCTGAATTGCAAGCTGATAAAGCCGCTCATCTTCGGTAGAAAGAACTGTTGCCGTATTTCCACCGATTTTTGTTGTAATTTTATCTTTTAAAGCCATTGCTTCTTCGTTATCAGAAACAAGAGCCAGCGCTTCATCTATTTTTGAAAGTGCATTTTTTAGTTTTGCAGAATCATTTCCGGCCGAATTATAAATGCGCTTTGCTTCAGCAACAAGATTTTTTGCACGAGTTGCGCCGGAATTGCTTACTGGTTTTGCACGAATTCCAATATCAATTTCAACCTGATAAATCAAATCTTTTAAGCCTTTGTAATTTGGATCCAGTTCATAATAATCTAAAAGATTTGCATAGCCTTCCTGCTGAGTATCTTTACTCTTGCACATCATTTTGGCCATTTCAACTTTTTGCGAAAATTCTTCGCTGAATTTCTGCGGGTCGAGCAGGCGGTTAATTCTAAGCGTCAAAATCGACGCTTCCTGATTTAGCGGATACACATACTGAAGTTTTTGAATGCTTTCAAGCGCACGATTCAAATCAACTTCACCTTCTGAGCGATTTCCCTCGCCAATTTTGCGGCTTCCTTCATCAAAATATTGATACGCAATATTTAAAAGCTGCGACATTTCTGGATATTGAGGAGCCGAAGGAAGAATTTCGCGGCCGGTTTTCATAGAAATTGCGGTGTTTACAAAGTTCAAAAGATTTGTAATTTCTTCATCTTCGTTTACGTTTGTAACTGCCCAGCGTATTTTGGCCTGATTCAGATATTTTTCTGCATCGTCAAAGCGGCCATTAAAATAGGCGTCTTTTGCCTTTGTTTTTAAATCACGAACTTCGCGAACAACAATTTCGTTTTCAGCTTTTGCAATACTTTCGCCAAGCGCCTGAAGTTTTTTGTCGGTTTCGGCACGCAAAACTTCATCATTTTGATTATTTAAAGATTCATCATACTTTGAAAGCGAATCCTGAAGTTTTTTGCGAGCTGTATCAAAATCATCTTTTTTGAGCGCATTTTGAGCTTCATTAAAACGAAGGTCTGCTTCATTTCGGGCAAGCTGAGCCGCTGTCATCTGGCGGCGGGCAACTACGCCCTGCTCTTTTGCGCCATTTATGTAAGTTTCAAGTTTTTTCTTTTGCTGTTCAAGATAATCATTTGTTTTTACAACAAGAGTTTCAACTTCCGAAGAATACTTTTGTTTGTGCGCATTAAAATTTTCCAAAATAACTGATTTATAATTATCAAAAGTATTTATGCTGTTTTGAGCAAGCTGCTGCGTGTAATCAGAAATTGAAAGACTTATATCCGGGTAACTGTAAGTAATTCCAAAATCAAGTTCAGGATTTGCATTAAAAGAATCCTGAAAGCTAAGCGATTTTGAAATATCGCGACGAAGCTCGCTAAGCGTATTTTGCGGAATTTTTGTAAAAAAGCCTGCGCGGTAAATGTCTGCGCTGTTGTAATAAGCAAGAACTTTTTCAACAATTTGATCTGAGCTTTGCATATAAAAACTTGTAATCTGCTGCCAGGAGCCTTGCAAAATCTCTGCAGTTTCTTCAAAAATCGAAGCCAAAGTGTTTGTGTATAAAGTTGAAAGGCCTTCAAAATCGCTGCGGTTCGCCGCGGCGGCAGCATTTTTATAAGCGGCGGTCCAGGCGAACTCAGAAAGTTCCTGCGAAGAACGTTCCCCCACGAGTATTGCAAGCGCTGTATTTGATTCAAAAAGATTTTTGATGATTTGGGCTTGTTCTGCAAGTGTAAGTGTGGCGCCTGTAACTTGCGCAAGGCTTTTTTTCTGATTTTCGGCCGCACTTTGCACTTTTGCGTAAATGTTTGAAAGTCTTAAGGCGCCTTCGCTAAGATTTATTGCGTAATCGCTAAGCGCAAAATATTGGGTGTACGGATTTTCCAGATTGTGAGCTTTTTTTTCTGGGCCGGCTGCGTTTTTTGCACCTGCAGAATTTTCTGATTTTTGCAAATCCTCATTTCTTTTTGCTAAATCATAAAGTCCCAAAACTTTTTTATCCAAATTTGCAAAGCGTTTTACCTCTGCAACAAAAGTATCATTTATCGCAGTTTCATAAAGGCTGTATTTTTTCAAAAGCGTTGCATAAACAGCTTCATTCATTTTTCCGGCAAGCGTATTCCACAGGCAATCTACTGCGCCCAAAATTCCTGAATCTTTCACCGAATCTATTCCAAAAACAAATCTGAACATAAACGGCAAAAACGAAGCATCTGTTGAATCCAAATCAATTTTTTTTATTTCTTCAAACTGATTTTGCAAATCTGTTCCAACGCCAATTATTGCGTTTCTTAGCTGCGCATAATTCTTGAACAAACTTTCAACATCTGAAAATCTGGCAACGGAAGTTTCATATTGTTCCTGATTCACCGCTCGTATAAAATCATTTACTGCATTATTGATTTTTGGAAGATAATTTTTTTCTTCAAATTCGGCTATCAAACGGTCCAGCTCAGAAAGCGTTTTATTTACAGCTCCTGTAATTTCAGGATTTTGTTCCCATTGTTCATAAAAATTGTCGCGGTAAAGCCAAAAGCCTTCTTTTGTCTTTTCAACGGCACCAACATAATCGCCGCTTTGTGCTTTTTTTGCAGTTTCATTTTGAATCTCCAAAAAAACGGCTCTAAAATAATTAAATTCCGCAGATTTTTTCAAATCTGCTATAAAGCGCAAATTCTGATCTGAAGGATGCCGCTCGAATTTTTCAAGCTGCGCGGTAATTTCATAAATCTCTTTGTTATTTCCCGGATCTGTTTGAATCAGTTTTATAAGCCGCTCTGCAAGAATCGAATATTGATTTCTTGCATTCATTATTTTTTTGATTCTGATTTGCGCGCTGTCAAATTTTTCGGGATTTTTTTCGATAAATACATTCAGCTGTTTTAACGCTTCATCGTATTCGGTTCGTTTTATCAAAAGGTCGATTTCTGAAAGTGATAAATCTTTAGTTTCCTGTGCTGAAAGAACAGGCGCAAAAACGAGGAATAAAACTGCACAGAGAAAAATTTTCCCTTTCATATTTAATATTATATTTTATTTTCGGCAAATAAGATATTATACTTATAGAAAAGAATTAAAATTCCGACAAAAGAAAGAGGATTATGAAGAAAATCCGCATTTTTGGCATTTTGATTTTTCTCTCTTTTTTTAGTCCGGCAGCAAGCGCGGCTTCGCTTTCGGAAATCAATAATTCTTTGGGCGATATTTTTGCGCCAATGGCCGACGAAAACGAAGGAGCTACAACTTTCCGCTCTCTTTTGATTCCTTTTGGCGGCCGAACGGAAAGTCTCGGCTCGGCTTTTACCGGCTTAGGTGACGATATTAGTTTTCTCCGCTTTAATCCAGCTGCAGGCTCGCTTCAAAAAGAAACGCAAATTGCACTTTTTCACAACTCGTGGATTGCTGATTCAAAATTTGAAACGCTTGCCTTTACAACAAGGTTCCAAAAGATTCCTCATTTAAGCACCGGCGGCTATATTTCCTGTTTTTACATTCCTTTTACGGAATACAATATTTTTGGCGATCGTGTTGCCGCAAATTACTATACTGAAACTGTTGGCGCGCTTAATATTTCGTACAATTTTTTAGCCGGCTATGATTTTAAAGGGCTTTCGCTTGGCGCAAATGTAAAAGCTGCCTGGCGCGGAATGCCAGATTATACTGACAACGACTCTAACGCAATTATTTCCGGCTCGGGACTTTCTCAAAGCGGCTTTGCATTAATGGGCGATTTTGGCCTTATGCTGCAATTCAACTTTTTAAAGTTTTATAATTCGCGCGACCCGAATGTTCGCATTGGTTTTTCTGCGCAAAACTTAGGAGTTTCTTTTACCGGCTTTGGTAAAAAACTGATTTTAGATGATCCGCTTCCAACAACTTTTGGAGCAGGCTTTTCTATTCAATTTTTTAAGCCGCTTATTATCAGCGTTGATTATATTCAACCGGTAAATTTGCAGGATTTTGGAACTTTTTTAATGCCTTATTTTAATTCCGGAATTTCAATTCAATTTACGTCGTTTGTTTCGTTTCTTGCAGGCTTTTCGCTAAAAGGTGCAAATCCAAGATTTAGCACGGGTTTTGAATTTGAAGTTCTAAAAATCAGATTGAACTTAAATTATTCGCTTGATTTAACCAGCTCACTTGCGCCTGTAAACAGGATCAGTTTATCTGCTAAAATTCTTTTGGGCGACAAAGGCCGAAGCCTTATTGATTCAAAAGTTGATGAATATTATCAGCTTGGCCTAAAATATTACTCTGAAGCAAAATGGGAAGACGCAATTGCTGTCTGGCAAGAAGCTTTAAAATTAAACAAGCGCTTTGATCCTGCAATTCAAGGAATTCAAAGCGCCCGCTATCAAATCGAAATGTTTAAGCAAATCAAAGAAAGTCTTATGCTTGATTAAACTTTTTAGCAAAAACTGTCCAAAAAACTTTGCAAAAAGCCTATCTTTTTTTGGTAAAGATTCTGTAATTCATCCAAGGGAAAATTGAATCACGAGCTTCGAGCTTTGTAAGCCATTCTGTACTTACTGTATTTGAGCCCAAAGAATCAAAAACCGAAGTAAAAGCTGCAATTGATTCTTTAAAACGCTTTTCTGCAAATTCCGGAAATTCCGAGCGGTTAATGCTCTTTGGCAATTTTGAACTTTGTGCAAGCATAAGCTCTTTTGCGCCCAGATTCAAAAGTCGCGTTTTTAAGCCGGTATCTGTTGGAAAACGCCCAGCAAGGTCAATCATTCGCTCGCAGGTTTTTCTGATATAACGCATCATCCAGCAATTTTTGCTTGAAAGAAGATTTTCGCCATAACCGGTTCCAATTCCTGCCGAATAATAAGGCTCAATTTTTTCGAGATTATACTGATTTTCACAAAGCGAACCGCAAGCATCAACTCCAAGTCCGCATTCTTTTGCTTTTCGCAAAACTTTTTCTATCCAGTAAATTGATTCATGCCAGGTTGTACTGAGCTTTAAAATATCAAGAGCGCAAACTTCAACTACAAAAGGATAATTTGGAAGAAGTTCGCAAGCCTTGTCTAAAGTTGAACAGCGCTTTTGAACAAAAGTTTCGGCATCTTTTTCTGCCTGATTTTTGGCCTCTTCGGCATTATAAAGAGCCTTTGTTTCGTCATTAAAACAGCGGTTCCAGTATTTATATCCTGTTGAATATCTTATTCCGCCCTTTTCCATTACAAGCGAAAGTTTATCCATTGGAAGTTCGTAACCAATATCGCGATTTTGATTTCTGTAAACTGAATTAAAAATAATTCCTTCTTCACCAAAAAGTTCGTTGTCAATAACGCGGTTGCGGGCAAAAACAACAAGTGAATTATCAGTTCTACAAGGATAAAAAATTCCTGTTTCCGGGATTTTTGCAGCTAACAAAACGCTTCTGGAATCAAGAATTGTGTAAGTATAACCGTAAGCGCGAATCAGCTTTTCAATTCCAGGCGCATAACCAAGTTCCGGAATCCAAAAGCCTTCTGGAGCAATTCCAAAATATTCTCTGTAAGCATGAAGTCCGCTTTCAATCTGAGCCGAAAGGATTTCTTTCATATCAGCATAATGCGGCATAAAAATATCTGTTCCACAGGTTCCAAGCAGTTCAAGGTAACCTTTGTTCATGTATTCGCAAAAACTTCGAACGAGTTTGCATTCATAAACATCTATAAATTCTGCTTTGCGAACTTTATTTTCTTCGATTATTGATTTTATAACGGCAGAAACTTCTTCGTTTCCACGACTTCTTCTTAATTCAGCTTGTCCAAGTTCAATTCGCTCTTCGAGCCAGTTGATATAAGATTCCTGCAAAAGTTCATCAGAAAGCATATTGCAAAGAAGCGGCGGAAGCACAAGCCCAATTCTGATTTTCAACTGTTCGGCTTCAAAGCGCTTAATCATATTAAGCAGCGGAATATAAACATTTGAAATTGATTCATAAAATGTATTTAAAACAGGAGCGTTTAATCTGGCATCTTCTCCTGTATGGCGTATAAAATCCTGGTTAGCTTTGATTATAAGACTAAAATATTTTTGCATCTCTCGGCACCTGCTAATTAAGAAAAAGAATGTCTGTGATTTCTGTACTGTTCTGCAAGAACTTCTTTCATTCCAGAAAGTTCTACGATTGGAGAAAAGTCTGTATCGCGACCTGGCTGTAAATCATTTACAAGAGATGAACCTTGCGGAATTGCAACAACAGGAGAAAAGGCTAAAACTTCGCCAGCACCCGGAGTTACAAGAACAAGTTCAACTTTTATAAACTTTGTTCCCTTTGGAATCAAAACATACTGCTCCTGACTTTGAGTTGCCGTTTGAACTTCAAAGGCTTCCTGTGGCTTTGGTTCATGAGAATCTGCAAGTGAACAGATTCTAAGTTTAAGACTTGCACCAGGCAAATCTTTTAATCTTGCCATATCAGTATCATTTATGTTCCAAAAAACAAATAACCAGGCTGGATTTCTCAAAACGCAGGAAACCTGAGTTTCATTAAAATTACCTGATAAAACTACACTCTGATCCTCTCCGCTTTCTGAAGAAGCGATGGTCATTTCCTCATCAAGACGTTCCGACTCTTCAGACAGTTCAAGAAGCTCAGCTATAAGAAAGCGTCTATCCAAATCTTCGGGAACATCTACTCCGTATTCATCTGCAAGCTGTACTAATTCTGAAAAAGGTAATTTTTCAAGAGTTGCACAATCAATGGAATCTTCATTCATAGTTACACCATAATCTTAAAAAAACGGCTAAGTGTCAATAATGCAAGGGTTAAACGCAATATTTTTTAAAGGCTTCTGCATTAATCTTAAGGTTTTTGAAATAAAAAAAAGAAGTTGCTGAAATTCGTATTTTTTTTTATTTTTTTTGATAAATCTGCTAAAGTCACAATGAGTATTTCCGATAATATTATTGTTGGTGATAATATCGGGTGGGTAAGACATCCAGACATCTGATAATTAACTCCTATGTTTACTAATCAAACAATGCCGTAAACGCTTTTGTTCGATTAAAATCAAAAGTTGAAAAGTGTGTGAGACTTTTCAACTTTTTTTTTGCCCTAAAAGCAAAGGGCATGATGAAAATAAAAAAAACTGCGTTGCAAGCGCAGTTTTTTTTATTTTCAACGCAGCTTTTGTTGCTTTTTATTCTGAATAATTGACTTGCCTCGCTTTTTTCTCTTAAAATAAGACGTAATTAAAGAATTCTGGTTTATATGCCGATAAAAAAAGTGGGTACTCATCAAAATATGGAAAGCATTAACGTCGGAACGCTGCAACAGGGAATCACCTACACCAGCGACCTAATGATTGACAACACATTTCTTCTCCTTCCAAAAACAGCCGAAATGTCGACTGAACTGATTAACGCGTTAAAACTATGGGGATTTGAACAAATCTATATGGAAGGTGACGTTAGTCTTGGCGGCGACATTGGCGTTTCCAAAAAAGAAGAGCCCGAAGATGAACTTCAAAAAGAACGAATTGGCAGCAATGTAAAAAAAGTTCTCGAAAATTCAAAAAACATAACAGTTGGCAACAGCGATCAGGCAAGAATGGAGCTTGTTCATTCTGTTTACGAAGAATATTTGAATTACATTGAATCAGTTTTTACACATTATGCAACTCACAAAGAAATCAATCAGGAAGAACTTTCTGATATGGTTCAAGACCTTTGTATTTTTATAAAAGAACACAGACGCTACATTTTAAGAGTTAATGCTTCTATCAATGCCGAAGCAAGAAATTTTTTGATTATTCATACAATGCGAACAACTGTTCTCGGAATTGCAATTGGACTTCAGCTTCATCTTCCGCTTTCAAAAATGATTGAGCTTGGAATTACCTGCATTCTTCACGAAATTGGAATGCTTCGCTTGCCGCCGCAGCTTTATATGACTTCAAAAAAGCTAAACGCCCGCGAAAAAGCTCAGATTTCAAAGCACACAGTTTTGGGCTACACAATTATAAAAGATTTAAATTTTAATCTTGCAATTCAGCTTGGCGTTCTTGAACATCACGAAAAAGAAAACGGAACCGGTTACCCAAGACGAATTAGTGGCGATAAAATTTCTTCTAACGCAAAAATTATTGCGGTTGCCTGTACTTACGAAGCAATTTCTTCTCCACGAAGTTATAAAGATGAAAAATCAACTTTTGATGCGTTGCTTGAACTTCTTCAAAATAAAGATCATCTTTATGATTCAAATGTAATCAAAGCGCTTTTATATACAGTTTCGCTCTACCCTATTGGAACTTATGTTTACCTTGCAAACCGCAAAATTGCAGTTGTAATTGATACAAATCCTGATAATCCAAAATGCCCGATTGTTCAGCTGCTAACTGAAAAAGAAAAAGACGGTTCTCCAAAAACAGTTCAGACGAATCAGCCTGCAACTGCAATTTTAAGAATTCTTTCTAAAAAAGAAAAAGAAGATATTCTGAAACTCATAAATCAAAAATCTTCTTCTTCGGAAAATGCTCAAAATCAAAATGAACAAAATGATTTACAAGAGCAGGCCGAAGATGTTTTGCCACTTTCTGAAATAGACGAAGTTGAAGAAATTGAAACACAGGAAAATCCGGCGCCAAAAGCTCAAGAATCTTCATTCGCAGCTATAGAAGAAGTGCCAGAAAATGAAAACGAAAAAATCACAAAAGTTGAAGAAGTTCAAAAAACAGCTTCCAATTCAAACAACGGAATTGAAGAAGTTGATATCAGCATTTTTGAATAAACCTCAAACGAACCGCTGCGTAGTTTGAGGCAATTTTATAACTTAGCCAAAAACAAAGCGTATAGCCTAATTAAAGAACATTCTGATTCGTTCCACATCTTCCTGGAATTTTTCGTCTATTACCGGCGGATGTTCATTAAAATATAAGATTTGATTTAATTCGTCCTGAGTTTTTACGCCCCAAATTGGAATTACATTTTCAAACTGATGAAGAAAACCAAAGGCAAGCGGGATATTTTCTATTACGCCGCCGCACAATGGCTGCATTGCAATAAAGCCAACATCGTGTTCTTCGCAAAGTTTTACAAGTTCGATTGTTTCGTCGCTGCTAATCATACTAAACGGAAACTGGAGCGTTTCGTAACAATCTGAAAGAATTGCTTTTTTTGCTGTTTCAAAGCTGGTTGTTAGAATTCCTATGTGACTCGCTTTTTTTTCTTTTTTGAGTTCCATAAGAGTATCGTAGATTTTGTCTGCGCCGCCCGGAAGCGGAAGGAATTTTTCGGTTTCAAGCTGTAACAAATCTACACTATCACAATGAAGTGTCATAAGACTTGTTTCAAGGCTTTCTTTGATTTCCCAGGCAGTTTTTGCGTCTGTTGTTGTAGAAAGAAATACATTGCGTCTTATATCATAAAGCGCATCTCCCAAAAGTTTTTCGCTTTCTGGAGTTTTTCTTGATGTATCAAACAAATTGATTCCAGCTTCGTAAGCGTTACGAACAAGAAGCGCAACCGACTCGTCGCCGCCGGCTTCGGTAAGTTTCATAGCCCCGAAAGCTACACGAGAAATTAATAAATCTGTTTTTCCTAATCTTACATATTCCATATATTCTTTTATTATACGACTTAACTTATAAAAATAACATGTGGGACGCAGGCAAAATGAAAAAGGGGGCCCCTGGGTTGCGCCAAGATTTTGCAAAGCAAAATCGCTAAGCATGGGTCCCAGGGAGATTCCTTTTTCAGTTTTGCCGTCGCTGGGACCCGCATGTTATTTTTATTTTATTACCGGCTTATAATTCTTAATTGCTTTCTGAATATAGAATACAAGGTCGTCCAAAGAAACGCGTTCCTGCTCCATTGAATCACGGTAGCGAACTGTTACTGTGTTGTAAAGTTCGTTTGCAGAGCCGTCTTCTTTCTTTTCCTGGATTGTATCGTAATCTACAGTTACACAGAAAGGAGTTCCAACTTCGTCCTGGCGGCGATAGCGCTTACCTACAGTTCCAGAAGTATCGAAGTCTGTTACAAAGTCTTCCTTAAGCATGTGCTGGATTTCCTTTGCCTTTTCTGCAAGACCGTCTTTTTTCATAAGTGGAAGAACTGCAACTGTAATTGGTGCAAGACGTGGGTCAAGGTGAAGAACTGTTCTGTAGTCTTCTGGCTCACCCTCTTTTGCAACATTCTGCTCTTCGTATGCTTCGCAAAGGAACATAAGGAAGTTGCGGTTCAAACCTGCAGAAGTTTCGATTACATATGGAACATACTTCTTGTTTCCGTCTTCCTGGTCGATGTAAGACATATCTTTCTTAGAGTATGTCTGATGCTGAGAAAGGTCAAAGTCTGTACGGCTGTGAATACCTTCAATCTCTTCGAATCCGATTGGGAAGTTGTATGTAATATCGTATGCGTCTTTTGCATAGTGAGCGAGCTTGTCGTGGTGGTGCCACTTAAGATGATTTTCCGGAA
>JAGCVK010000018.1 GCA_017962415.1 Treponema sp.
GAACGAAGTTTTGCTTCGAGTGTCTGCTTACTCATTTTCTTAAAGCTCCTTATATCCTTATAAAATATTTGCCTATATTATCAGAAATCGGAATTTGTTTCAATATATTTGGAGGCTCCCGACCGCTTACGCGGTCGGTCGGGCTACTCCAGGTTACGCTTCGCTCCAGCCGCTATCGCGGCCGGCTTCGCCGCCTTCCGTATCCCTAGCCCGTTGCTCATATTTTATTTTTCAGAACTCCGCATTATTCCCCGAAGCTTTCTAATCCCCGCGGCGGCCGTCTCACATTTTTAAGCATTCCCGGCTCACAAGCCGCCAGGTTTCGCCACGGCGGCCGCAAACGTCATTGTTTGATTGACGCATTTTTGCTTCGCAAAAAGTGCTCAAAAAAAATAAGCGAGCAAACTTGCTCGCTTATTTTTTTCTGGGTCGACAGGATTCGAACCTGTGGAATGACGGCACCAAAAGCCGTTGGCTTACCGCTTGCCGACGACCCAATTAATGCCTGTAGTATATCATATTTTAATCATCAGGGGAAGTACCTGTCTCCACATGTCCTGCATTAAATTCTTCAAGAATTTTATCTTGCAGCTGTGTGCGGAATTCTGGGCTAATAGGATGTGCTACATCTTTGTATTCCCCGTTTGCAGTCTTACGACTAGGCATAGCTATAAACAAACCGCTTTTGCCTTCGATAATTTTTACATTGTGAACGACAAAGCAGTTATCAAAAGTAACTGTTACGTAAGCCCTCAGCTTACCTTCGTCCTCAACTTTTCTAATTCTCAATTCGGTAATCTGCATAAAATCAACCTCCGCAAAATTACACCGCAAAACTATAATTTATACAGTCCGCGCTAGTTTACAGTTCCATGAATCAGACAATTCCTTAATTGCAGATTCAGCCTGGTGCCTCGAAGTAAATACCCCATAGACTGTTGACCCGGAGCCTGACATTTCAGCAAACACACAGCCTAGAGCTCTTAAAGCCTCAATTGCTCGCCCTATTTCTTCATATTTTTTGGAAATTACGGGCGTAAAAGTATTAATAAAAGTCCATTTCTCCGGCGGCCTTCTGTAAATTAACTCAAGCTCATCAAATTCAGGACTTACCAAAACATTTCCCAAAGCAAAAGCTTCATCTACAAGCTGATACGCTTCTTTTGTAGAAGAACTAACTTTAGGAAAAATTAATACAAGAAACAAAGTGTCTGAACTCTCAATATTTTTCACATTTTCACCGCGACCCGAAACCAAAGCACAGCCCCGACCTTCATCATCGCAATGCATAAAGAAAAATACATCACTGCCCGTCTTAGATGCTACAAAATCAAGTTGAGAATAAGACAACCTTATTCCACAAAGTTTTTCAAGAATTCTGACAAGCGCCGCCGCATCAGAAGAACCGCCGCCAAGTCCACCACCAGAAGGAATACCTTTTTTTAGTGTAACTTTTACGCCAGGAACTTCCACGCCCGCCGTTTGACAAAATGCTTTATAAGCTTCTGTTAAAGTATTTTTTGGCGGCAACTGCATTGAATCACAAATAACTTCACAAACCTTTGTGTCAGTTTCTTCAACAATCAGTTCATCAAACAAATCAACCGTCTGAAAAATACTTTCAATTCCGTGAAATCCGTCATCACGCTTTTGTAAAACTCGCAGCCCAAAATTCACCTTAGCATACGCTTTGGCAGAAAATTCACGTTTCATCATCATATAATTATACCTTACTTTTAAAAGTAGTCAAACTTTTTTCGTTTTGCTATAAATTTACAACAAAATCATAGATAGTTCGCAATCTGCACAATATTATAATAATTCACAAAGATTTCAAGCCAACCGAACAATTTTCCAACAGAATTAGTCAAAAACCTATTTACTTTTTGGCCCTTCTGATTTATATTTTAGTAAAGTGAGTTTTAATCAGTGATAATAACAAAAACGATGCGGGGTTTTTATGTCTGCTGATTCAGATTTTGAAGAATTAACTATGTCATTTTCTTATGGCGATGATTTCGACGATGAATATGATGATGATTTCGAGGATGACTTCGACGACTACGAAGAAGACGACGAAGCGCTTGATGAGTTTGATGATGATGCAGATTTGTACTACGACGATGTCTTTAAAGAAGAAGAGGACGTAGACGAACCTTACGATGACGTTGAAGAAGAAGACGGCTATGGTTCATACAGAGCCCGTTTTCAAGACGAAGAATAAGCCTAAAAATATCAAAACCTTAAAAAACAACTGCAAAAGTGCGCGTTTTTTAAGGTTTCAAACAAAATATCGCAAAAAAAAGCCTTGCAAGCCATTTTTTAGCTGCAGGCTTATATTTTTTTCTAAAGAGAATTCAAGTCCACAAGTTCGTAGCCGCTGTCTAAAAGCACGCTGATTAAAAGTGCAACATATTTGTAAAGCGGGCGAGCATGGTTACTCTGCGAAAATCCGCCAATAACTGAAACTACTCCCCCATTAGATTTTTCAAGTCCCTGACAGTATTTTCTGATTACTTTTTCAGGATCCGAATTTGGATTTGAAAATTCAGAAAAATCGCTGCAAGCATTTACATAAGTATAACCAGCATTTCCGCCGTAAGTTATAATTTCAGGAGTTACCGCATAATAAGGCGAATGCCAATAAAGTGTAAGCTCGTTTTTTGTGCAATCATAAAATTCGTCTTCATTGCGGGCAAGACCACGCCGTACAAAATCTTCATTAATCACAAAAGAACTTTCGCTAAGATTTGCAGTTGTAAAAAACATTGAAGCACACAAATGTCCATTTGCTACAACCTGTTTTGTTTCAGAAGGATAACGTCTTATAAATTCACCATTTATAAAAAAACTTCCTTTTACATTGAATTTATTTAATTCAGAAAGAATAAACGGAAGTCCATCTGCATTATCATAAAGCTCAAAAGCCAAGGCAACTTTTTTCTTTTCTGCCTGTTTTTTTGCACTTTCTTTATACAAAGGAATTGTAACAGCTTTTTTACTCAAAGAACGAACATAAAGCGCATTTTCATAATTTTTGTTTGGAGTTGTTCCCAAGAAAACTCTGTAACGGCCATTTTGTTTTCCAGGCGCAAAAGAAAAAACTTCATCGGTTTTTGTCCAGGTTCTTTTTTTAGAATTAAATCTATAAAAATCAGCTTTTCCAGAATCAGCAATAATTGATTTATCAGATGTATTAAAATAACCGGAAGTTACAGATGAAAGCGTTACAAGCTCTGTTTGATTTGTAATTATATTCAGTCTTTTTATAGTTTTTTCGCCGCCAATATAAAGGTTTAAATCATCAATCCAAATTGCAGAAACAACTTTTTCACCAGAAAGAGCCGCAACCCGTTTCCATGAATTTATATCATAAACATAAACGGTACTGCCTGCAAAAAAGGCAACTTTTGAACCGTCTGGAGAAATAAAAGGTTTTCCCGAATCCTGAAGCTCCAAAACTTTTTGCGAAACTGAATCAAGTTTATAAACAGCGCCAGCTTCTGCAGTTCTGTCATAAGGAAGTATTTCCTGCCATAAAATCGGTTTATCAGCTTCGTCCCAAAAAACGTAAGTGCCAACAAGCGAAGCATTTGATTCTGTATAAGGCCTTGAATAAATCACGTCCATATAATCACAGGAAGCGCTTCGCACATTCAAATAAGTAAAAAATCTTGAATTTTGAATTACAACCGTTGAAGTTACTTCGCTGTTGCACGAAAATTTATCAGTAAGAGGATTAAACTGAAACGGTAGCCGGCCCATTGGCTTTCCCTGCCCTATAATTCCAGAATAAAGTCCCAAAGTATAAAGTTCTTTTGAATTAATTCTGTACAAAAGATAATCATCAATATAGGCAATATATTTTGAAGAAGCCCAAAAAACAGAATTTATTGTTCCTCGCCCAACTTTTCTGTAACGCTCGTCAATTTCAACGCCGCGCAAAACTGCATCAGGATTACAAAAATAAACAGCGCCGTTTTTTTCATAAATCAAAACAGAACTGTCTGGCGACCATTTTACAGGCAAATCTTCATAAGAATTAAGAACATTTTCGCAAAGAACGCTGCTTTTTCCAGTTTCAGTATTTACAACCGTAAGATTTCCAGAATAAATTGACGTTCGCTCAATGCGGCAAAAATATTTTCCGTTCGGGCTAACGTCATAAGGCACAACCGGAACAATATTTTCCGGCATTACATCAGTTTTTTCTATCCAGGAAAGTTCGCCGGTTTTTCTTGAATAGCGGGCAATTCCGTATCTATTTCTGATTTGAAGAATTTCTTTTTGATTCAAAAGTTCCATTTGTTCAGGATAGCAGGTAAGAATATCTGGCGAGCCGTCACTTTTTCCGTCTTTTAACTTAGAATAAAAAAGAGATTTATAAGGACTTGTTCCAACCATATTATGACGAACCGTAAAAAGAAGCTCATCATCTGCATTCAAATCAGGATTTCCAAACGAAGTTCCTGCAAAAATCTGAAATGAAGCAAAAATCAGAAAAAAACACAAAATACCATTTTTTTTCATTTATGCATCTCCGCACTTAAAACAAGAATGGAAAGTTCTTTTTCAAGAGAATCAAGCTGTTCTTCCATTTTTTCAATCTGATTATAACGCTTTTCCTGCAGTTTTTCCTTAAATTTCGCATATCGAAGCTCTGAACTTTCTTCTTCAGATTTTTCTGCGCGAGAATAACCACACCAGGGACAATAAAAAAATCTCTTGTCAATTAATTTGCCGCAACCAACGCAGATGCACATATTTGCCTCCCATTATATTCAGTTTGCTTTATTTTAAAACAGTTTTTGGATCAACAAGTTTTCCATTTTTATAAACCGTAAAATGAAGATGCGGGCCTGTTGAATAGCCTGTTGAACCTACAAGACCAATTCGAGTTCCCTGACTAACCCACTGCCCTTTGCTTGCAATAATTTTGGACATATGAGCATACAAAGTCTGATATCCATTTCCGTGATCAATAATAACATAATTTCCGTAAATGCGATTAATTCCAGTTGTAGTAACTTTACCGCTCATTGCCGCAAGAATAGGAGTTCCAGTTGGACAAGCCAAATCAGTTCCAGTATGAAAGGATTTTACGCCTGCAATTGGATCAATTCTGTAGCCGAATGGCGAACTGTAACGGAACTTTGCAGCAATTGGAAGACGGAAAAGTTCGCCAAGTGCATTTTTAAGCGAAGCGGGATCCATCGCAGCGCCAGGAATAAAAAGCTGCTGGCCCGCGCTTAAAGTTTCCGAAGTAAGCTCATTTACATCTAAAAGCTGTTCAAGGCGAACATTAAACTTTTTGATAATCAAAGCCAAAGAATCTCCGCTTTTTACAGTATAAATAACTCCGTCAATTGAAGGAATTTTTAATTTCTGACCAGCAGCAAGCTGACGAACATTTCCAATATCATTTACAGAAATCAAAGTTGAAATATTTGTAAGCCCAAATCTTTTTGCAATTCCGCTTATAGTATCGCCGGCGCGAACTTTGTAAGTTTGAAAACTTACCGGCTGAGTAAAACTAACATTTGCAATCAAAGCAGAATCCAAAATCTTTCCAGATTCATCAAAATCCGTTGTACCTTCAAGCGCAAAACTGGCCATAAGACGATTCAGATTTGCAATATCAACAGAGCCTTCACTTTCCAGCAAAAGCGGGCCAGTATAATTAATGTGATGAACACAAAGTTTTACAATTCCAAAGCTCGCAGCAAAAAACGAAAGCAAAATCACAAACCATAATCCGATTTTTTTTGCATTATCAAAAATAAAATCACCAGCTTGAGTTAGAGAACTTCCAATAACCTTAAAAAATATTCTCAAAGAAACAGGTTTATGAACCTTTTGAGCAGTAAAACTTCTTAGCTCGGTTGAAAAGATATTAGATGTAATTGAAGCAGTTTTATACTTTTGATTTCGCTTCCATTGAAAATCAGGAAAAGCAAAACCCCGTCTGCGCGGATTATCCTGAACGTAACTAATTATTTCCATGCTTCCTATATCGGAAAAAAAACAGAAGCGGTTTAGATATATTCTTTTAAAAACGGATACTCCTTAAGAAAGTCGTCGCGCGGATAATTTTCAACAAGCAAAGAAAGATTTTTTTTCTGATTTTCAGAAAGGCATTTTTGAGAATTTGAAGCAAGCTCAATAAAAGGCTTTTTTTCATTTATGATATTTTTTTTCGACAAAACTTCGTCCAAAGAAACCGGCGTAATTCCAGGCGTAAAAAGTCCTTGCGGACTCAAAGTGTAAGTTTTAGTTTCCGGGCACGAAGCCAGGCGGGATTCAAACCACCAGGAAAACATTTTCATTCGGCTGTCGGTTAAAACAGGATTTCCATTGTAGTCTTTTGAAACAATCGAGTTCGCACTAAAAATCGAAGCTGCGCTAAACATTTCCGCAGCGCCGATCCTGTTAGAAATCGTATGAAAGGTCTGCTCGGCAGAGCTTCCTTTTAAATGTGTTTGTTTTCCCGGAAACGCAAAGTCCAGGCCAACTGTAAAAATCTCGCGCGCTCCGGCAAAATGTGCAAAATTCCACGCCGAAGAAGCAACTGAACCGCCAGTTCCAAGATTGCCGGGCTCAAGACCAAGTTTTTTTTCCGCGAATTGCCCAACTGGAAATTGTGAGCCGCAAAGTAAACGGGCGCGGCAATCAAAACGGAAAACTGAAGGATAAGCTGAAATTTCAGTTATAAAAACAGATTTTTCTGCGCGCAAGCCTGCAATGTGGCGATAAGCCCAAAACTGCGGATCGGTGAGTATT
Source organism: Treponema sp. (assembly GCA_017962415.1). Lineage (GTDB taxonomy): Bacteria > Spirochaetota > Spirochaetia > Treponematales > Treponemataceae > Treponema_D. The sequence goes on from JAGCVK010000018.1 coordinate 6,781, forward strand.
ATAAAATCCGGTTGAACGCCAGAGCGTAAAAGAGCGCGCAGAGCGGTTTCGACGCACACGGTAATGCAGCGGTTTTGCAGTTCATTTAGGCGCGGAAGAAATGGCTCTAAGGAAGGGCCCGCCCCGATGATTAGAAATGGGAGGGGTTTTTGGGCGGAGTCTAAAGCTTTATTTTTTAGACTACTTACAAAACCGCACTCTCCAAGTTTTTCAAGATTCTTAAGGCTGTTTCTGCACCAAAGTCTACCAAATTTTTTAAGTGTTGCGGCATTTATTTCATTTTTTCGTTGATTTCTTTTTATTATTGAACGAACAGTATTAAAATATGAATCTGCATGCGCTGTAAAAGACGGAATATCAAAATAAAAAGCATCGGAAACGCCGGTTTCTCCAACATTTACTTTGTCTGAATCTTCAAGCAACTGCAAAACCGATTCTGCCGGGCAGCCAACTGCAAGAACAAGTTTTTCAAGCGCAAAAACATCTGTCCAGTCTAAAACGCTCATTGCAGCAAAAAAATGCTGTAAATCCGGCTCTATTATCACAAGGCGCGGGCATTCTTGTACAGCTTTTGTTTTTAAGATTTTTGCAATTTCTACAATATGATAGCCAAGCCCAAAACCATAAAAAACCACCGAAGATTTTTCTAAAACTTCCTCGCGCGAAACTGCACTAAAAGCCTCTCGCTCAGGATTATAAGCTGAATGAAGCCGCACTCCATTTTCGCTTGCAAAAATCATTCCATTTTTGGCGTTTTCCAATTTCCATAAAGATTCAGGCAAAACCGGCTCACACCCAGTAATTTCCGCAAGTTGTGGAAAGCGTGTCTTGTAAGCGCTTATGTTTTTATTCCAGATTGAGTTCAATTATCATATTCTCCGTAACCGGCGTTCCAGGCGCCGGACTCTGACTTGTTACCCAGCCACTTCCGTTAATATTCAACTTAATATCAGAACGCTCCAAAAGCGGCAGCAGTTCACGCTTAGATTTTCCTGTAAAATCAGGCACAACCGCACCAATTTCAATTTCTTTTGCAGAAGAAATTTTGATAACGCCGCTATGTTCAAGAGAAGCAGCGCCGCCGCGACTCATTCCTAAATGGTCAATTATAATATCTGCGGCTTCACCAATTACAGGCGCAACAATTCGTCCACCATAAGTTTCGCCTTTTGCTTTTTCTACAACTATGTACAAAACAATTTGCGGCTCATCTACCGGAAAAATCGCTATACAACTCGAAAGAAAATCTGTATTACTATAACCGCCGTTTACCTTATCTGCCATTTGGGCAGTTCCGGTTTTTACACCAATATCAACATCGCGCAAATTAGCCCGCGAACCTGTTCCGGTTTTCGCTGTGGTTTCCATACAGCTCAAAATATAATCTGCAGTATTTTTTGAAAAAACACGCTCTTTTAGCTGCGGCTCATGTTCATAAAAAACAGTTCCGTCTTTATTTGTGATTTTATGAATAAAAGTTAGCTGAACTGGAACGCCGCCATTTGCAATCGAAGTTGCCGCCTGCACCATTTGCAATGCCGAAACACTTATTTCCTGGCCAATTGCAATTGTTGGTTTTGAACGCGCAGACCAAAGCGAACTCGAAGTATCTTTTACAGAACCAGAAGTTTCACCAGGAAGCTCAACTCCAGTTTTTTTACCAAAGCCAAGTTTTCTGATTCTCGCCATAAATTCATCTTCGCCAATTCTATCGCTAATCTGCCCCAAAACATCATTACAAGAATAACGCAAGCCATCTTTTGGTGTACACCAGCCGTGATGTTCAAGGCATTTGATTCTTACTGTTTCACCATTTGAAAGTCGTTTTTCGTACATTCCGTTACAAAGAAAAGAATCATTTGGAGAGATTCCATGCTCATCATAAACTATTCCAACGGTAAAAATTTTAAAAACTGAACCAGGCTCATAAGCATTCATTGCAGGTCGGTCAATTTTAGCTTCCATTCGGGAAGCACCGTATTCGTTCAAATCCGCAGAAGGCAAACTGATGTAAGAAAGCACTTCGCCCGTTTTACAATCAGCGGCAACAAGCATCATACTTTCTGCCTGTGTTTCGTTCATCGTTTTATGAGCAATTTGTTCCAATTTATATTGAAGATTTGCATCTATGCTTAAAAAAACATTTCGCCCCTGAAGCGGCGCACCATTTTCATCAGTTCCATTTGGAGATAAAATTGCCTGCTGAGAAAACTCAATTCCGGCAAGCCCCGCACCATCATCGCCCATATATCCAATCAGCTGCGAAGCCAAATCATGATTTGGATAATTTCGACCAGGAATTTTTTCATAACTCACAAAATGATACCCTTGTTCATCTGTAAGTTTTTTCAGCGGCTCATAAAGTGTTTGCGAGATTTTTTTCTTTAGATAAACAAAACTCTTTGTTGTATTTAAAATTGTAAAGATGTCATTTGAATCCATTTCCAAAAGAGGCGCAACATCTTCAACAAAACGCTTTTTTAATTTTTCGTTATCTTTTAAATTTTTTACTGAAACGCCAACATGATAAAAATTTGTTTGAACTGCAAGTGGGAAGCCTGAACGATCTACAATTGAACCTCGTTCAATTACTGGCGCATTCTGCGCAACCGGCATTACAGGCTGAAGAGAAAGTTTTGCATAAGTAAAAAGAAGCACCAGCAAACAAATTCCACAACAAATAAAAAAGAAAATTGTCTGCTTTGGCCTAAAGAATTGGTTCACAATTACAACCCACCCAAGCATATTTTACCCCGAATTTGATTAAAATTCTAGGTGAAATATTCCAGGTGAATTATTTTTTTACTATTAAAAGTTAATTGCTAAACCTGCATAGATAATATTTTGCCTAAAGGTGTATGTACATTTATATTTATCATTAAAATCCCAAGCTGTATCGGTACAAGATACTTTTAAATCCACATCACTAGAGTAACCAGCTCTAAATCTCCAGCCGAATACAGGATTAAGCCCCATTTTTGGCAACAAAACTGCCTGCACTCCTGTAGAAAAACCTACATAAAGCGCTCCAACACCAAGCTCGTATTTATCTTTATTATCTTCAGAATGATATTTATAAGGAGTATCGTGTTTATAGCCAAACGCAAAATCTAAATTGGCATAAATATTTGCAATATTTCCTAAAAACAAACCAACAGCAGGTCCAATTTCCATAGCGATTGAATAAGTTAGCCCTCCGTCTGTAGCGCGTTTTATTCCCCACGGAGTTTCCATTTCTGTATTTAATTTTTCTGAACCACCAATTCCGCAATTCAAGTTCAAATTATATCCTATTCCCAATAAATCAATGGGTTTGTACATACTAAAGGCATCTAACTCCAATATAAGCTGTTTTGCCTCAAATGAATCACATACTGTTTTTGCAGTTGTAGTATCAGAGGCATAACCTAAATTCAACTGTACAGTAATACCGCCCTCTTCATTTACTGCCCCAAGTTCTACATCATCTTCTGTTTGAGAAAAAGCAATTCCTGTTATAAACAAAACTGACGCAAAAAGTATACTTAATTTTTTCATAAAAAATCTCCTTATGATTTTCTTCTGCTTACAGAATAAAAAAAAATGGCTAACCTCGTCAAGAAGCTAACCATTTCTAAAAAGAATCTTTGTAATTAAAAGCAAAACTAATTTGCTGAACCTACTAAACACATCCATTCAGCTTCGGCACATAATGTATCGCCTACATAAGCCTTGCCAGCCTGTTTAATCATTTTTGGACTGTTGCGAAGGAACTCAATTTCCATACGAACTTTGTCACCAGGGCGAACCTGATTTCTAAACTTTACTTTATCCAAAGTTGCAAAGAAGAAAAGTCCGTCTGCCGGAACAATATTCAAATAACGCAAAGCAGCGCCGCCAGCCTGAGCCATAGTTTCACAAAGAATTACGCCAGGAACTACAGGATACTCTGGAAAGTGTCCCTTAAAAAAGAATTCATTTTCTGTAAAAGTGTGTTCACAAACACAACCTTTTTCATCTGCACTAATAATTGCATCTACAAACAAAAAAGGCTCGCGATGTGGTAATAAAGATTTAATATCTGTTGTAAGTGCCATTTTTATCTCCAATTTTACCAGCTGATTCCAAGACCGATGTAGAAAATATTTTGTGTAAAGTAATAATCTCCTGAATACTCTCTTATAAAATCACCAAAAGAACTTAAAGATGATGAATAAAGAGATCCACTTGTAGATATACTTACCTGGTCATTGTATGCATTTATCAATTTCCAACCAATTATAGGATTACATTTGTTATTTGGCAAAAACTTTGCCTGCAAGTTTGTAGTAAATCCAATATAGTTAGTATAGAAAGTAACTGTTCCGTCTTCAGTAAAATCATCATATTTGAATGGCATATCGCTGTTAAAACCATAAGTAAGACCAACGCTTCCACCAAAGCGAACAACATCACCTAAATACAAACCAATTGCAGGGCCAAATTCACCATTAAAAGAAACGCTATAACCAGTTTTATTTCCTTTAAGGCCACCCATTTCAATTTTATCTGTTACACCAACACCTAAATTATAACCAGCCATAAAACCAAGACCAATTACATCAACAGGCTTAAAAAGATGCCAAGACTGCATTCCAAAAACGCCTTCTTTTGCACCAAAAGATTCATTTACTCTTTCACCCAAATATCTGCAATCTACATCAACAGTATCAAATCCAACTCCAAAATGGAATTCAATATCTCCGTCATAAATATCTCTTGCAAAAACTGCGCTGCACAAAAGAACGATACTAGTTGCTAAAGCAATAAGTTTTTTCATAATAATACTCCTCAAATAGTTATCATTTTCAGAATAAAAAAAATGGCTAACTTCGTCAAGAAGTTAACCATTTTCACAATTAATGCACTATTACTTTACTTTTTTGATGATAATAGCACCATTGTGGCCACCAAAACCGAATGTTGCAGACATTGCAGCGTCAATGTTTCCTTCAACACCCTTGTTTGGAACGTAGTCAAGGTCACAGCCGCCTTCTACATCAACTTCATCAAGATTAATTGTTGCAGGGAAGAAGCTGTCGTTAATTGCCTTAACACAAACCATAGCTTCAATTGCACCTGTTGCACCAAGACAATGACCATGCATAGATTTTGTAGAAGAAATCTTAAGTTTGCGGGCATTTTCTTCACCAAATGCAATCTTAATCATATTTGTTTCGCTTGGGTCATTGATTTTTGTAGAAGTTCCGTGAGCGTTGTAATACTGAATCTCACTTGGATCCATTCCAGCATCTTTTAAAGCACGAGTCATACATTTTGACCCACAAACTCCGTCTGGATTTGGAGAAGTCAAATGATAACCATCGCAGCTTGCACCATAACCGGCAACTTCAGCATAAATCTTAGCTCCACGAGCCTTAGCGTGTTCATACTCTTCAAGAACAAGAATTGCAGAACCTTCGCCCATTACAAAGCCGTTGCGCTTTTTGTCAAACGGACGGCTTGCCTTAGTTGGATCATCATCAAAACCTGTAGAAAGAGCGTGCAAAACTTCAAAACCAACAACACCAAACTGGCAGATTGTAGATTCAGCACCGCCACTCAAACAGCAGTCAAGGCGGCCGCTTCTTACCATATCAAAAGCAACACCAAGAGCATCTGTTCCAGAAGAACAAGCTGTTGCAACCGACTGAACAGGTCCGTGCAAACCAAACTGAATTGCAATGTTTCCGCCAACTTCATTTGGAATAAGCTTTGGAATAGCCATAGGATTTGTCTTAATAAAGCCTGTTTTTGCCATACCAAGAACGTCAGCTTCAGTTTCTTCCAAACCGCCAATTCCAACACCAAGAATAATTCCAGTTTCGTCGAGAACTTTTTCGTTTCCCATCAAACCAGAATCATCAAGTGCCATTTTAGCAGCAGCAACGCCAAGCTGAGTAAAACGAGCCATTTTGCGTGCATCTTTAGAATCCATATAAAGTGATGGATCAAAGTTCTTTACTTCAGCAGCATAGTGAACCTTGTTCACAGATGCATCAAAAAGTGTAATTGGGCCAATTCCGCTTTTTCCAGCTTTAATTCCAGCCCAAGTTTCTTCAACAGTATTTCCAAGAGGAGTTACAGCTCCCATTCCAGTAATTACAACACGTCTTGCCATTTTAGTTTCCTTCTTCTTTTATTATTTATGCGGAAGGGGAAGTTTCCCCCCGCTCTTATCGAAAATCCGTTAAAATCGAGCTGCGACAGCGGGTCGATTTAGGATTTACCTACAAAATGCGCACAGCCAGGCTAGGCCTGTCTGTCACTCTCAACTGGGGCTTCCGCCCTAAAACCCGCTAAAGAGTTCCAAGAGTTTCTGCGCTATTAACCGCAGCACAATTTGCAGTTTCTGCGTAACCTGATTTTGCCCAAAGTCCTGTAAGAACAGCGCCAACACCAGGTTCAATCAATTCCCATTCATCGCCGCTTGATTTAATCAAATCGTTCAAAACAGCTTCTTCAGAAGTCCAGCGAACCGGATTTGTAAGATGAAGAACAGCGTTCTTTTTGATTTCTTCGCCGTTTGTAGCTTCTTTACCAGTTACATTACTAAACAAAGTTTTATCAGGATTGTTGAAAGTAACTCCTGCAATTGCCTTTTCAAAATTATCAGCAGCTTCCTGCATAAGCGGGCTGTGGAAAGGTCCTGCAACTGCCAAACGAATTGCACGGCGAGCTCCAGCTTCTTTTGCCTTAGCTTCAATCTGATCCAAAGCATCAGCTGTACCACTTACTACAGTCTGAACAGGGCTGTTAAGGTTTGCAGCATAAGCATCTTTAATTCCGCTTGCAAGTTCTTCTACCTGCTCTGGAGAAAGTCCAAGAACAGCAGTCATTCCAGGTGCATGACCTTCGTTTGCCTTAGCAATATTTTCGCAAGTCTGCTGCATAATCAAACCGCGCTCGCGAACTACCTTTATTACATCTTCAAAACTCAAAACTCCAGCTGCATACAAAGCAGGGAATTCACCAAGAGAAAATCCCATAGCAGCAGAAGGCTTAATTCCTTTAGATTCAAGAACCTTCATAACAGCAATAGAAGCTGTTGTAATTGCAAGCTGACTGTTATCGCTGCGGCTCAAAGTTGCAGCATCACTTTCCCAAAGCAATTTTGGCATATCAACGCCGGTAATCTTTGAAACCTCGTCAACAACTGCACGTGCCTCAGGATATGCGTCACAGATATCCTTAATCATGCCGGGAACTTGTGCACCCTGTCCCGGAAATAAAAATGCATATTTTTTCATATTTTTCTCCTAAAACTCCGCGTTAGCGGTGTGCCATAGACGGTATTTATTACAAAATGACATTTTATATCAATTTTGTCAAGATAAAAAACAGATTTTCACTAACAAAAGTTACATATTACGAATCAAAAAGATGACGTAATCATCATCTTTTTGGTTTACGCATTTTTACTTAGTAAAAAATGCTAATCAAAAATTGCGCAAAAAAAAGATGACCGAAAAACTTCGGTCATCTTTTCAGCTTAAAAAATATTATGAGCTTTGCAAAAAACTATGCACGAAAATCGATTAATTTTCCTGCGTGCCACAATTTTTCCAAATCATAAAAATTACGGGCACTTTCAGACATAAGATGAACGACAATTGCACCAAGGTCAATCAAGTTCCAATCATCTCCGTCTGGACTTTTGCGGTTTGTAACATGAATTTCAAGGTCATTTTCCTTGATATATTCTTTAATCTGCTTATACAACCCCTGCCAATGAGCAGAACTGTTTACCGTTACAATCACAAAATAATCAGTCCAGCTGTTAAGCCCGCTTATATCAAGCAAAGTAACATCATTACCTTTACCATCTTCCATTAATTTTGCAATTTCAATTGCTTTTTCTTCCATTGATTTCATAATTCACCTTTATCGCCTAGACGGTTGAACATAACGTCCGTCAAAATCTTTACCAAGGATAATTGTAAAGTCCACGCCCGCATCTAAACTAGAACTTTCAGCATCCTCTTCCGGGGTAGCTTCCCGAATATTTGTACATCGGATAAATTCTCCGACAATTTTTGCAACTTCTTTATTTCCAATATGATCTATGATTATAGTTTCTTCATAGTCATTTCTTTGAGCATTTACAGGGCTCAAAACATCATAACTTGCATTCTGGAATAAAATTGCAGTATTTCTTGCAAGACCCTGAATTGTTGTTCCATTTTGAATTTCAAGCACATAAACGCGGCTTGTGAGCGTGCCGTCAGTTGAAGCAAGAAGGTTTGTAGTTTGCTTTACAGCTTCCTTAATAAATTCACCGTTATTATCCGGCATTAAAAGCTGCTGACCGTCAACTCGGCGCAAAGAACCTGTAATTGTCTGCTTAATAACCGATTCAGCATCAACATCTGCAATAGCTTTGAACAAAGAAATCTGTTCTTCTTCATTCAAATTTGTAGTCACAAGATTCATATAACGATTTTTATTAGACTTTACGAAAATAACAAACTTTTTGTCGTGAAGCCCGGTAATAAAAGCCGCCATTGCATTTTGAAATCTTTCCTGAACATCAGATTCAGTTTCTTCTGGCAGCCGGTAATGAAGATATGTATTGATTTTATCTCCGTCGAGATTTATAGCGCCCGAAGGCAAAAGCCAGCGTTCACCGTCATCAGAAACACAATCAACCGGCTCGGAAATAAAAACGCGCATTCCGCCAAGAAAATCAGAAATTCGCAAAAAACTATCGAGTTTCAAAATTGCATAATACGGAATTGTCATTCCAAGCAATTTTTCAACTTCAGTTCTAAAAGCAATAATTCCAGCTTCGCTATAAACTTTTTCAAGTTTATCTACACGGCCAAGCGACTGATAAATTGCGCCAGTATGGCCAGGAAGGTTTACAAGAGCCGCTTTTTTTGAAACCGGATTATAAATCAAAATGCTGGAAAAAAGCATGCTCGAATCATCATCTTCAACAACAAAAAGCGTTCGCATAATTCCTTTTTCTTTCAAAGCGTCTTCGACAATATTTGTTTTTAGCGAAAAAGCAAACAAAACTGAAATTGCAATTCCAATGAGAATAATCAATGCAATAAAAAGAACACCTTTTTGTTCATCTCTGATTTTTATTTTCTGCATAACTTTTATTTTCCCCGATAATAATCAATCATGGCCTTAGTGCCAGGATAAACCGTATAACCTTTTCCAATAATATAATTATAATTTTCTTCTAACACAGAAACAAGCATTTCGTTTAAAGAAAGCGCCAAAAGTCCAGCGCGGTACTCATCAGTCGACTGAGGGCGACCCGGCTCAATTTTATCTGCCAAAAACAAACACTTAGTAAGGTCGCACATTCCAAGCATTCCCGAAGTGTGAAAAGCCACCGCTTCTAAAATTTCCGGGTCAAAAACTTCAAATTTTTCTTTTAATAAAACAGCGGCCGCACGACCATGAAGCAAAGAAGGCTTTTTCAATTCAAAATCTGTAATTTCAAGACCGTCTTTTTCAACAAGCGCAAAAAGTTCTTTGTCAGAAAAATCTTTACACATATCGTGTGCAATTCCTGCAAGATAACCTTTTCTAGCATCAAGGCCATATTGACGGCAAAGGCGCGCGCACATTTGAGCAACCCGCTGTGAATGTTCATAACGAGACTGTTTTACATGCTGCTGAGTAAATTGTCTGATTTCTTCAGTCTTTTCTATATAATCAATCATCTTTTAAGTTCAAAAACCGGCAATCAAGTAAAAACCCGTTTACCAGCCCGAGTTTTACCTCTCCAAATATAGCTTATGTTCTATAATATAATCAAAAACAGCCGGCGGAACAAGATATTTAAAACTTTTACCGCACAAAGCACGCTGTCGTATTTGCGTAGAAGAAACAGGAAGAAGCGGCTCGTCAATAACCTTGCAAGGAAATCCAAAAGATTCTTTATCAAAATGAATTTCAAAATCTGCAACATAATGGCCGCTTGCTTTATTTCCACAAGATTTGCGATTTGCGCCAAAAGAATCAGGAAAGCGCGGAAAAATAATAAGATCTGCCATTTGAGCAACAGCTTGCGCATTCTTCCATTTAGAAAATTGAGCTGCAATTTCTTCGCCCATTAAAAGAGCAGGCTTATTTTCAAGCTGACCTTTATATTTTTCTAAAAGATAGCAAAGCGTATCATAAGTATAAGAAACGCCGCCACGCTCAACTTCGCAAGACTCAAGTTCAAAATGGCCGTTGCCTTCGCGTTCGCAAAAAACACGAACCATTTCAAGGCGCTCTTTTGCACTTACAGTTCCAGACAATTCTTTATGCGGCGGAATAAAAGTTGGAATAAAAAGCACCTTATCATAACCAAGTTCGCGCACAGCAGTTTCTGCAAGCATTGCATGAGCAATATGAAGAGGATTAAAACTACCGCCAAGAATTGCAATCTTCATCAGAATCAAAAAATCCTATTGTTCACTTCCCGGATACTGAATATCATCATCTTCTTCATCAATATAAGCGCGCGACTGCATAAATCCGGCACCAAAAACATCAGTTCCTTTTTCTTCAGCTTCAATGCGGCGTTCCTGCTTATTTACAAGCTGAACAATCTGATTCTGAGCTTCTTTCATTCCGCGCCCAACCATAACAGAAACCGGAATTACTACAGTTTCAGGCTCAGCGGCACGGATTTTTTCTGCAACTTCAACAGCATGCTCGTAAGCGCCTTCAACATCAATTTTGTTGCACAAAACAATGCGAGGCTTTTCCATAAGAGTGTCTGAATAATTGCGAAGCTCGTTGCACAAAGTTTCGTAAGCCGTAAGATAATTTTCGTCGCTGCAGTCAATCATAAAAATAAGACATGCAGTTCGGGTAATATGTTTTAAGAAAGTATCGCCAAGCCCAAGACCTTCAGAAGCACCTTCAATAATTCCTGGAATATCAGCAATAATAATATCGCTTTCGTCATCAATGCGAAGCACACCAAGATTTGGAATAATTGTTGTAAAAGGATAAGGCGCAATCTTTGGGCGTGCATTTGTAAAATAAGTCAAAAGACTTGATTTTCCGGCGTTAGGAAAACCAACAAGACCTGCGTCGGCCATAATCGAAAGTTCAAGTTTAAGAAAGCGAGTTTCACCGCGCTGACCAGGATTTGCCTGTTTTGGAGCCTGATTTGTAGAAGTCTTAAAATGAACGTTTCCCCAGCCGCCGTTTCCGCCTTTTAAGAAAGTAAAACGCTCATCGCCTTTTGCAGAAGAAAAGTCGTAAATAATTTCTTCAGTTTCAGCGTCGCGAATTGTAGTTCCAGGCGGAACAGAAATTACACAATCTTCACCGTCCGCGCCATAGCGGTTCCAGCCCTGCCCGTCACCACCGTTTCGCGCCTTAAAACAATGTTTATGTCTGATATTTGCCAGAGTACGCAGATTTCGCTTTACAGCAAAAATAATATCGCCACCCTTACCACCGTCGCCGCCGTTAGGGCCACCATGAGGAACATATTTTTCACGGCGAAAAGCTACACAGCCGTTTCCACCGTTTCCAGAGCGAACTTCAATAGTCGCTTCGTCTGCAAAACCAATCATATAAACTCCAGCGATGGTTGAGTCTGCCTGCTACACTCAAGAGCCACACAACCACCAAAAAAAAAGCCCGGCAGCAATTAGCAAAACCGGGCATTCATATTCAGCAAAGCTGAACTTATTTAGCAGCTTCTACAGAAACAACCTTGTGATTATTTCTTTCACCAAAAACTACTTTTCCGTCAACTGTAGCAAAAAGGCTGTCATCACCAGCTTTCATAACGTTTGCTCCAGGATAGAATTTTGTTCCGCGCTGCTTTACGATGATTGAACCTGCTGTTACAGATTCACCAGCATATCTTTTTACACCCAAGCTTTTAGGATTCGGATCGCGTCCGTTTTTTGCACCAGATCCACCACGTGTTCTTCCCATAGTAATCTCCTTATTAAATTATGCGAGAGTGATAGACTCAACGCGTACCTTTGTATACTGCTGTCTGTGACCAATAAGACGATGATAGTCTTTCTTTGACTTGTACTTGAATACGAGAACTTTCTTATC